>DASYKL010000195.1:0-6868 GCA_035995405.1 Chloroflexota bacterium | reverse complement strand
GCCACAGCAGACGGCACAGCGCGGCGCGATTGGTGGTCAGGCCGGCACGGCCGCGCTCGGCATGGAAGTAGTACTGGTACCAGAGACGGTGTTCTTGCTCGGGCGAGGCTGGCTTGACCGACGCGGCGATGTCCTGGATGTTGTAGCCACCGACCGTGACCAGGCCGCTGACACGTTCGGGCCACAGCGCGGCGACCACACAGGCTGCCCGACCACCCCAGTCATAGCCGCCCAGCACAGCCGTGGAGATGTCGAGGGCATCCATGAGGTCGCGCGCATCCTGGCCGAGGGCGGCTTGCTGACCGGAGCGCGGCGTTTCGAGTGACAGAAAACGCGTTGGGCCGTAGCCGCGCAGGTACGGAATGATGACGCGACAGCCCTGGATGACGAGAGTGGGGACGACGTCGTCGAAGGCGCGCGGGTCGTAGGGAAAGCCATGGAGCAGGAGGACCGCGGGGCCGGAGGCAGGGCCGCTCTCTTCATAGGCGATCTCGAGCGTGGGCGTGCGGACTGAGGCCGACAGAGCCATCAGCACACCATAATCAAGCGACGCGTCCCTGGTGGAGCCGGAGTTCCCGCCGGTCGGGCGCGAGTGGTGACACCGGCGGCGGCTATCCCCGCGGCGCTGAGCCGCACTGCTACTGCCGCGGTGCCTACCGAGGCGGATGAGCGTGTTGTAAGTCGTGATTGCGCCGACCAGTCCCGGCGGGCGAAGATCGACCATCTGGGGAGGGCGGTGGCAGAGGGTCGCGCAGCGATTTCGTTATACTCGGTGCTGTTCCCTGGCTTGGGGGGGTCGCATAGTGGTCTAGTGCGCCCGCCTGCTAAGCGGGTTGGGGCTGTCGAAGCCTCTCGAGGGTTCGAATCCCTCCCCCTCCGCCCCGGTTCAGGACTGACGCTGGCGGAAGGCGTCGTACAGGACCACCGACCCCGCCACTGACGCGTTCAGTGATTGGATGGCGCTGTTGGCCATGGGGATGGCAATCAGCGCGTCGCACGTCTCGCTCACAAGGCGACCGAGGCCGCTGCCTTCAGAGCCAACAACGAGGGCCAGTGGCCCGTTCAGGTTGGTGGTGGTAAACGGTTGGGCGCCCTCGACCGCGAGACCGTAGACCCACACCCCCCGTTCTTTGAGCCAGCGCAGCGAGCGGCTCAGATTGGTGACGCGAGCGACCGCCAGGTGCTCGACCGCGCCTGCCGATGCATTGGAAACCGCTGGTGTGACGCCGACGGCGCGATGCTCGGGCAGGATGACGCCGTGGATGCCACAGGCTTGCGCGGTACGAAGCAAGGTGCCGAAGTTCTGCGGGTCCTGCAGGCTGTCGAGTGCCAGGAGGAACGGCGGCTCCTGGCGCTGCTCGGCTCGGGCCAGGATCTCATCGAGCGGGGTGTAGGTGAACGGTTCGGCTTCGGCCAGGACGCCCTGGTGGTGGTCGCCCGCGCGGTCGTCGAGGGCGCGTCGCGGGAGCACATCGAGCGGCACTCGGCGTCGGCGAGCTTCGGCGATGAGCGCGTCGAGGCCGTGCGCGGAGTCGGCGACCAGGATGCGGCGCATGCCGCGGCCAGCGCGCAGCGCTTCGAGGACTGAGTTGCGGCCATACAGGAACTCGATGGTCAGTGACCCACACAGGCCAGCCGGTGATGCATCGGCCAGCCCCCGGAGATGAGGCTTCATGGTACCGAGCGCCGGCCAGGGTGACGCAGCGGAGGCATGGACCTGCACACCGGCGACGCAGTACCGTATGAGCGTCTTAGATCGCAGCCATAACCGAAATCTATGGAGGCTGGGTAACTCGGATGCAGTTGGCAATCGGCATTGGCGGCGCAGCTGGCCAGGGCATTGCCACGCCAGGAGACATACTGGCGCGGCTCTTTGTTCGCCGTGGTCTGCATCTGAAAACGTACAGCGCCTACCAGTCCATCGTTCGTGGCGGTCACATTTTGCTGACCCTGCGCACCAGCGACCAGCCGCTGTTGAGCACCGGCGACGCGCTCGATCTGCTGATCACGTTGAACCAGGACACGATGGATCGCCACCAGCACCTGATGGGCCCGGGCTCGTTGGTGCTCTACAACGCGGACAAGATTCGACCAGGTGACGGGGCCGGCGCCGAGTTGTGCGGCTTCTCGGTCAAAGAACTGGCGCCGCAGACGAAAGGCGACCTGGTCCAGAACACGATCGCCCTGGCGGCGGCGTTGAGCCTGATGGGGGTAACGTTCGGGATTCTGGAAGAGATTCTCAGTTTGCAATTTGGCAAGAAAGGGCAGTCGGCGATCGACGAGAACGTCGGCGTGGCCCGGGCGGGCTACGACTACGCGACGGCGCATTTCCCGCGTTTTCCAGAGCCGTTGCCGCAGGGCGGCAAGCCGCTGGCCTTCGTTGACGGCAACTCGGCTATGGCGATGGGTGGCGCGGCGGCCGGAGTGCGTTTTTACTGCGCCTATCCGATGAGCCCGTCGACCGGCGTACTGCACTGGATGGCGCGCCATGGTCAGCAGCTGGGGATACTGGTCCGCCAGGTGGAGGATGAGCTCGGCGTCATCAATATGGCAATCGGTGCAGCGCACGCTGGCTGTCGGACGATGTGCGCGACGTCTGGCGGTGGGTTCGCGTTGATGACCGAGGCGCTCGGTGCCGCGGCGATGATGGAGGTGCCCGTCGTATGCATCGACGTCCAGCGGGCAGGGCCAGCCACGGGTGTGCCGACCAAGACCGAACAGGGCGACCTGTGGCAGGTGCTGGGGGCAGGCCAGGGTGACTATCCCCGTTTGATCGTAGCGCCGACGACGATTCCAGACTGCTTCAAGACGGTGCCGGAGCTGTTCAACCTGACGGATCGGCTGCAGTGTCCTGGGATTATCTTGTCGGACCTGCTGCTGTCGGAGGGTCGATCGAGCGTCGACCCGGATGAGCTGGACTTCGCGGTGCCGATCGACCGCGGCGAAGTCATCGGGCTCGGCAACGGCCACAGTGCCAATGGATCGAACGGGACGAACGGGCACGCCGTCGAGGCGCTGGGCGCCTACAAGCGCTATGCGTTCACCGATTCGGGCGTCTCACCGCGAGCCATTCCCGGCACACCGGGGTACGTGCACGTGGTCGCCACCGACGAACACGAAGACGACGGCGGTTTGATCAGCGACGAGTTCACCAATCCGCACAAACGCCAGGCGATGCACGAAAAGCGCATGCGCAAGATGGAAGGCGCCGCGGGTTTGATCGAGCCACCACGGCTCTTCGGGCCGCCCGACGCAGATGTCACACTCGTCGGTTGGGGTTCGACCGAAGGCGTCATCCGCGAGGCTATGGAAAAGCTCCAGGGCGAGGAGCAGATCGTCGCCAACAACCTGCAGATCAAGTGGCTCGTGCCCTTGCATACCGAGGCGATTCTCGAACAGCTGTCGTCGAGTCGGCGGGTGATCATCGTCGAGAACAATTACAGCGGCCAGTTCGCCCGCTATCTCCGTTCAGAGACGAGCTTCGAAGCGGCCGGTCATATTCGCAAGTACGATGGCGAGCCGTTTATGCCGCACCACATCATGGATGGGGTGAAGGCGGTTCTGTCCCGAACGACAACGCAGTACGTGCCGCGGCACGAGATCCTGGTCTAGGGGAGCGCCGAAATGACGTTGCTTACCGAATTCGAGTCGCGGCCTCCGCTAACCATCAAGGATCTGAAGGGTCACGCTGAACCGGATTGGTGCCCCGGCTGCGGCGACTTTGGCGTCTTGCACGCTTTGAAGCAGGCCATCGTCGACCTCGGGCTCTATCCGCACGAGGTGTTGACGATCAGTGGCATCGGCTGTTCTTCAAATTTGCCGGGGTACATCAATACGTACGGCATGCACACGCTGCACGGCCGGTCGTTGGCCGTGGCGAGCGGGGCGCAGCTGGCCAATCACACGCTGAAGGTTGTCGTGACCGGCGGTGACGGCGATGGGTATGGGATTGGCGGCAATCATCTGCTGCACGCGATGCGGCGGAACCTGGATCTGACGTACATCGTCATGGACAACCAGATCTACGGCTTGACGACAGGTCAGGTGTCACCGACGAGCATCAAGGGGATGAAGACCAAGAGCACGCCGTTTGGTAGCGTCGACAACCCGCTCAATCCCATTCCGCTCGCCATTGCCGCGGGAGCGACGTACGTGGCGCGGGGGTATACGGGACAGGTCAAGCACCTGGTGGAGTTGATCAAGGGTGGCATGCAGCACCGCGGGTTCGCGTTGATCGACTGTTTCAGTCCTTGTGTGACCTTTAATCGGGACAATACGCATGACTTCTTCAAGCAGCGGGTGCGCAAGCTTGACGAGAATGGACATGACCCGACCGATTTTCACGCGGCGATCGATCGCGCCTATGAGTGGGGCGAGGAGATCCCGATCGGGCTTTTCTGGCGCCGCGATGATGTGCCGGCGCTGGATGAGCTCGAGCCGGTGCTGGCGAGCGGTGGGGCGTTGGCGACGCGGGTGCTGGGGATTGATGCGGAAACAGCGCGGGGGCTCGTTGCGGAGCTGATGTAGGGGCGAGTCTGGCGCCTGGCGTTTAGCGCTCCAGGCGCCAGGTGGATTCGCCGTTCGGTTTGTCCTCGACGATGACGGCGAGGTCTTTCAGGCGGTCTCGGACTTCGTCGGCGAGGGTCCATTGTCTTGCTTCGCGAAGTTTCTTGCGCAGGTCGAGGAGCAAGTTGACGAAGGGCTCGATGGATTGGCCGTCGGGCGATGTGTCTTCGGCCGAGAGGTCCAGGCCGAGGATGTCGAGGAGGTGGACGAGCGTGCGGCGGAGGCGGTCTACGGCCTCCTGTGTCGGAGGCTGAACGTAGTCCGGATCGCGCGCCGGCATCGGCGTATCGGCGGAGCCGGCGATCGACTGCAAAGCGCGCTGGGTGTTGATTTCGCGGGCCAGGTCGAAGATGACGGCCAGAGCGTCGGGGGTGTTGAAGTCGGCGTCCATCGCGGCGGTAAAGCGGTCGACCGTGGGCTGATCGACCGGGCCCGCTTGATCGAGGGGTGCCGGGCCGAGGGCACGGCGGAGGCGGGCTAGCGAGCTGCGCGCGTCTTCGATGCCGCGGACGCCCGACTCATCGACGTTGAATGTGAGTGACGAGCGGTAGTGCGTCGCCAACAGGTAATAGCGCACTTCCTGTGGGTCGTACCGATCGAGGATGGCGTCCAGCGTGGTGAAGTTTTCGGCTGAGTGGGCCATCTTTGCGCCAGCGTTTTCGCCACCACCCAGGACCACCAGGCCAGCGTGGGCCCAGTGTTGGGCAAACGGCTTCTTGCCGGTCAGTGATTCGCTCTGGGCGATCTCGTTTTCGTGGTGCGGGAAAATCAAGTCCGCGCCGCCGCCGTGCACGTCGATCTGATCGCCCAGCGTTTCGCGGACCATCGCCGAGCACTCGATGTGCCAGCCGGGCCGGCCGCGACCCCAGGGACTCGGCCAGGATGGCTCGTCTGGTCGAGCGTGTTTCCAAAGCGCGAAATCGCGTGGATCCCGTTTGCCCGGCTCGAGCTCTTTTCGCGACGCGACGAGCTGGCTGTTCAGGTCGCGTTTGCTGAGCTTGCCGTATTCGGGAAATGACGCCACATCGAACCAGACGTCGCCGAATTCAGAGGGATAAGCGTGGTTCGTCTCGGCCAGCCCGGCGATGAACTCGATGATCCGTTCCATATACGCGGTGACCGTCGGATAGACGTCGGCGCGTTTGACGTTGAGGCGATCCATCACGTCGAAATACGAGTCCATATAGGCTTTGGCGGTCGCGTCGGCGGCGCGCTGTTCGTTGGCGGCGCGCTGGATGATCTTGTCGTCGACGTCAGTGAAGTTCTGGACGAACTTCAGCTGATAGCCGCGAAACGTGAGATAGCGGCGAATGACGTCCATCGCCACAAACAGTCTGGCGTGGCCGACATGGGGGTGGTACTTCGGCGTCATGCCGCACACGTACATCCGCAGCACCCCGTCCGGGTGCAGGGGGACGATCTCGTCCTCGCGACCGGTGAGCGTGGAATACATACGGACAGCCATGTCGCACAAGATTGTAGGCATCTGCCGTCGGCGATCGAGGGGTTAGCGCTGATCGGGTGCGCTACTGATGTCGATGGCGGCGGGAAACAGCGCTGGACGGCTCAATCGCGGGCGAGCAGGGCAACGGCTGAGGCCATGATGCCTTCGGCGCGGCCCATCGCGCCGAGGCCATCGGTGGTGGTGGCTTTGAGCGAGATCTGCTCGAGCGGACAACTGAGCGCGGCGGCAATTGCCTGACGCATGTGCTGGCGGAATGGGGCCAGGCGTGGCTCGGCGGCGACGATCGTCAGGTCGGCGTTTTCTAACCTCCAACCGTCTGCAGAAAGGTTAGTCCAGACATGGTGGAGGAGGGTGGTGCTGGGGGCGTTGCGCCACTGCTCGTTGGATGACGGGAACCATTCGCCGATGTCGCCGCGATTTGCGGCACCCAGCAGGGCATCGATCAAGGCATGGATGGCCGCATCACCGTCTGAGTGGCCGGCGAGGCCACTGGCGTGGGGAATGAGGACCCCGCCCAACCACAACGGGACACCTTCGGCGAAGGCGTGGACGTCGAGGCCAGAGCCTACGCGGTACACGGGTCGTCTCTGTTGCTCAGGAGGGTTGTGGCGAGGGCGAAATCTAACGGGGTGGTGACTTTGAAGGCGCGTTCGTCGCCTGCAAAGAGGGCGACGGCGATACCCAGGCGTTCGACGAGGGCGGCTTCGTCGGTCACATCTTCATCGGTGAGGGCCAGGGCTTGTTCGAGGATGTCGCGGCGGAAGATCTGCGGCGTTTGCACGGCGACGTGCTCCGAGCGCGGTGGTGTGGACAAGACGTAGTTTTCCGCGATGCGTT
>DASYKL010000194.1:0-12724 GCA_035995405.1 Chloroflexota bacterium | reverse complement strand
CCGCTGCGTAATTTGCCGGTGGTGTATGCCCGCCTGGAAAATCCCAACAATCCGCAAGCCGGCGAAGTAGCGCAAGCCATTCGCAATGGCTTCACTCGGCTGGACCTCATCGAAGGCGAGCACCCGGCGGCCATCGCCCTGCCCTGGCGAGGTGAGCCGCACTACGACAATCTGCGCGCCCTGGCCGATGGCATCGCGCTAGGCATGCCGCGTTCGCTTGCCGCTGGCTTTCCGCTGGTTGTCGCGCTCGACGGTGACATTGGTGCATCGTTGGGCGGCATTCTGAACGAAGAGCTCGACGTCACGTCACCGCTGATATCCATCGACGGCTTGCAGCTGGTCGAGCTGGATTACGTGGACGTCGGAGAGCTGATTCAACCGGCCAACGTGGTGCCGGTCGTCGTCAAATCGCTAGCGTTTTCAGCGAACGGAGCACCGCACGGGAAGGAACACGTCGTATGAGCACGAGTACCACCAGCAATGGCACGTCATCGTCCAGCCTACCGCCCCCGACGCGGCGCCTCAAATTCACCCACGACATCTGGATGGATTCACTCGGGTTGCCGATCCACAGCGGGTACTACATCGAGGATTTGCGGACGCTCGAGCTGGGGCGTTGGGAAGAGCGGGGCTGCGACGCGGCGTTCGTCCAGCTGGAGGGTCAGCAAGGAATAACCGAAACGCGGGTCAGCGAAGTCCCGCCGCGTGCCGTGCTGCCACCGGTGCGCCTGGCGTTCGACGAAGTGGTGTATGTCGCCCAGGGCCGCGGCGCGACAACGATCTGGAGTGCGAACGGCGAACGCAAGAGTTTCGAGTGGGGCGCCAATAGCATGTTCTTGCTGCCGCGCCACCACTTTCATCAGTTCAGCAATACCTCCGGGTCGCAGCCGGCGCGGTTGCTGCACTACAACTACTTTCCATTGCTGTTGTCGGCGAGTCCGGATCCGGCAGCGTTCATCTCGACCGACCGTGGCGAAGCAGGCGAACCGGTCCAGTCCGTAGACCTCGAGCAGTTGTATGCCGAGCCCGCATTGCGCGTATCAACTGAAGAAGAGTTGTCCTGGAAGCGGCGCGCCGCCGTGTGGGTGGGTAGCTTTTTCCCGGACATGAGCGCCTGGGACAAGCTGACCGTCAACCAGGGTCGCGGCGCCGGTGGCCGCAGCGTGGCGATGGAGTTCCCCGGCTCCGAAATCAGCTGCCATATGTCGATGTTTCCGCCGCGCACCTACAAAAAAGCCCACCGCCATGGACCTGGCCGGGCGATCGTGATTCCGGCTGGCGAGGGCTACAGCGTGATGTGGGAAGAGGGCAAAGACAAAGTCATCGCGCCCTGGAAGCCCGGCTCCTTGATCACCCCGCCCAACAAATGGTTCCACCAGCACTTCAATCTGGGTCAGAACCCGGCTCGCTATCTGGCTTTTCATCCGCCGATGCAGTTCGACGGGCATGCCGAAAAGGTCGAGGATCGCGCACGGGATCAGATCGAGTATGTCGCCGAAGATCCTGCGGTGCGGGAGCGATTCGAGGCGGAGCTGGCCAAACGGGGTATGCAGTCCGAAATCCCGCAGGCGGCGTATACCCAAGGCGACTACGAGTGGCAGCCCGTGGCCGTCTAGTATCGTCACACTGTGAATTCGTTCGACTACCACGCTCCGACGTCGGTCGAGGAGACCCTCGACTTGCTCGCGACCCATGGCGAGGATGCGCACCTGATGGCCGGCGGAACGGCGCTGGTGCTGTTGCTGAACCAAGGGTTGGTCCAGCCCGGGCACGTGGTCGGTCTGGGCAAGGTCGGCGAGCTGCAGGGGCTGCGGCGGTTGGACGATGGCGGGCTGCAGATCCGCGCCCTCACCACCCACCGCCAGGCTGAGCTGTCAGCCGACGTGCAGGCCTATTGCCCGAGCCTGGCCGAAACGTTCGGCCACGTCGCGACGGTCCGCATTCGTAATCAAGCGACCGTCGGCGGCAACCTGGCCCACGCCGATCCAGCCCAGGATCCGCCGCCGATGCTGATCGCCCTCGGCGGCGAAGCAGTCGTCGTCAGCAAAGACGGCGAACGGCGGATACCTCTCGACGAATTCTTCATCGACTACTTCGAGACGGCGCTACAGCCAGGTGAGGTGCTCGTTTCCGTCGACCTACCGCCACTCGCCCCTGGGACACGGGTGACCTACAAGAAGTTTTTGCCACGAACGCAAGACGACTATGCCACGGTGTCCGTCGCCGCCTCACTGGTGATGGATGATGAGGGTCGCTGCAAGGACGTTCGCGTTGCGTTGGGCGCGGCCGGCACGACGCCGATTCGCGCTCGCGGTGTTGAGGCAGCGCTGCGCGGCCAGCAGCTCACCGTTGACATGGTCGTCGAAGCAGCGGCGGGAGTGCGCGAAGAAGTCGATCCGCTGGACGATTTACGTGGCTCAGCGGGCTATAAACGCGAAATGGCCCGCGTCTGGACAAAGCGAGCGCTGACCGAGCTGCTGAACGGCGGCGGCGCGACGTGATCGGCGCGGTAGGCTGGATAGTGTTATGACGCAGAATGAAAACGCGTACGACGTCGCGATTGTCGGCGGAGGCCCCGCCGGCGCCAGCGCGGCGACCTTTACCGCACGGGCCGGCTTGAAGACGGTGATGATCGATGCCGATGCGGGTATGACCCGTCGCGCAATGGTCAACAACCATCTCGGTTTCCCGGGTGGAGTTAGCGGTCCTGACCTGGTCGACAGCGGCAAAGCCCAGGCTGCCCAGGCGGGTGCGCAGGTCGTCGACGGCAAGGTGGTCGGCGTCCAACGGCAAGGTGACGCTGGCTTCGCGCTGCAGACAGAAGATGGTCAGAGCTACGCCGCCAGGCAAGTCATCCTGACACTGGGGGCGAACCCCGAGCTGGCCAAACAAGCGGGTCTCACCGTCAAGCCCGGCACAGAGCCGCGGATCAAAGAGATCATCGATGTCGACGCTGAGGGACGTACCAGCCAACCAGGCATCTGGGCCGCTGGCACAGCCGCCGGAGTAAGCGTCCACACCATCATCACCGCCGGCGACGGAGCCCGCGTAGCAATCAACCTGATCAGCGCCAACAAAGGCGAGCGCCACGTAGACCACGACGTCCTGCCCCGCCCGGCCTGACCGCGAACTTTTATCACCGCTGAAGCGCCAACGAGTGGATCGCGGTGGTCGCTATAACGGGCCGACGATGGACGGATCCAGGTCGGGGTGGTCGACGAACGCCTGGCGCAGGTGCGCCGTTGCGTCGAGCCAGTGGGCATCCTCTGGCAGGAAGACGCCGCCCGAGCGGACTCGGTAGACCTCTGGCGTATCGACGCCGGGTGGTATGGTGCCGCGCTCGGCGAGGGCTTGGGCCGCCGCCAACAACCTTCGGCGGGTGCGGATAATCATCGTATCGGTGCTGCCCAACCGCTCCTGGCTCCGATCGAATATCGGCCCCATACTCCACGTCACGGCCGCATCCTGCATCGGTGCGCCGCCCGGTATCCCCGTATAGCCGTAGCGGCCTTTATTGGCCCGCTGGATCGCTCGATCTAAGGTGAAGTCATTATGCGGTCCGGCCACGGTCCGGAAACGACCAAGCCAATCGCTCGTATTGGGCTGTGTCGGATTGCCGAAATCGCGCGACCCGCGCGCCGTCCCAGGCACATCCGCGTTCATGAAAAACGACAGCGTATGTTCGTCATCCATCGGCACGCGGCAGATGCAACCGATTTTATGCCCAAGCAATCCAGGCGCCGGCATGTCGTACACCGGGAACAGAAAGTAGGCCAACCGCCAGTACGTCATGCCGGGCGGTCCGGCGCGATACGCGCCAGTCAAAGCGCCACCCTCCGCATCCACGACTTCGAACCGTGCAGTGCGGTCTTTGACCATGTATTGCGTGTGTGATCCCGGCTGGCGTTCCTCAGGCGTGATGGAACCGCTGTGCAGAAAACCGGCATGCACCGTATCGATGTCGCCTTCCAGTACCTGCAGCCAGTTGCAATCCTGCTGGCTGACATACACCGACAGTTCCATGTCGGTGCGCATGTTGGGCTCGAGGTCCGGCAGCGGTGGCGGCTCGGCACGTGGACCCATATAGGTCCACACGACGCCGCCGCGCTCCACGCACGGATAGGCGACAGCTTGCACTTTCGTCCGAAAATCGGATTCGGCAGGCTCATTGGGCATGTCGACACATGTGCCGTCGATCGCGAACTTCCAGCCGTGATACACGCAGCGCAGTCCTGCTTCTTCATTGCGACCGAAGAACAGCGAGGCGCCGCGATGTGGACAATGATTCTGCAGCAGACCAACCTGGCCGGTTGACGAGCGGAAGGCGATCAGATTTTCGCCGAGCAGCCGAACGCGCAGCGGCGCACCATCGACCTCTGGTAGCTCCGCGGAAACCATGGCCGGCAGCCAGTACTGACGCATCAGGTTGCCCATCGGCGTGCCTGGTCCGACTCGACTGATCAGCTCGTTGTCCTCACGACTCAGCATGCCCGCCCTCCCACTATATCGGGGCTTGGATGCGTCTGCCCGCGCCAGTATTCTCCGCGCTGCAGCTCACACGTCGGCTCAGCCGGGAGCAGGGCGAGATGGCGTACGTTAGTTCCAGACGGCGGGCGACACTGGCGGGGTTTGCCGGCGGTGATGTCGAGAACCGCAGAGCGGCTCCGACCTGCTACTGATCGATCACCCGACTAGCCCTGAAAGGACTTTGACCATGCCGCGCATCACGCCATTTCTGTGGTTCAACAACAACGCCGAGGAAGCCCTCAATTTCTACGTCTCGATCTTCAAGGATGCGAAGATCGGTAACGTCAGCCGCTACGGCGACGGTGGGCCAGGCCCCGCCGGCAGTGTCATGACGGCCGAGTTCCAGCTCCAGGGACAGGACTTCATGGCCTTGAACGGCGGACCTGAATTCCCGTTCACGGAAGCGATTTCGCTTTTCGTCAGCTGTGAAGACCAGTCAGAAGTCGACGACCTGTGGGCGAAACTGACCGCCGCTGGCGGGCAAGAATCACAATGCGGCTGGCTGAAAGACAAGTATGGTCTGTCGTGGCAGATCATTCCCCGCGCGCTCGGCGAGCTGCTCGGCGACAAAGACCCCGGACGCGCCAGACGGGCCCTGGAAGCCATGCTGCGCATGCGGAAGATCGACGTCAGCGCGCTTCGGGCCGCGGCCGACGGAGTCACGGCGTGAAGTACATGCTCATGATGTTCGGCTCGCAAGCGAGCATGATGGAGCAGCAATCGCCGGAATGGATCAGAGAGATGATCGACTTCATGCACACGCTGAACAGTGACCTGACCAGGTCCGGCGAGCTCGTCGCTGCGGTAGGCCTGACTGACGGTACCCAGGCCAAAAGGGTCAGCCTGCAGAACGGCATTCCAGTTGCGACCGATGGACCCTTTGCCGAAGCGAAGGAATCAATCGTTGGCTACTGGATGGTCGACGTGGAGAGTGAAGCGCGCGCGATCGAAATTGCTTCGCGCGTAGTCGCCTTCATCGGACCGGTTGGCGCACCGCCCCTCGAAGTGCGTCAGGTCGCGGACGCGCCGCCCGAGGTGTGACGACGGGCGCTCCAGTCGAGGACCTGCTGCGCGAGCTGGCGCCGCGGGTTCTCGGCACACTGGTCAGACGACACGGCCAGTTCGACGCATGTGAGGATGCCGTCCAGGAGGCCCTGCTGAGTGCCGCGCTGCAGTGGCCAAAGGAGGGCATTCCAGAGAACCCGCGCGCGTGGCTCGTCAGCGTCGCTAGCCGCCGCCTCGTCGACGAGTGGCGCAGCCAGAGCGCCAGACGGCGTCGCGAAGAGACTGCCGGCGTCCTCGACCTGGCTGGACAGTCAGAGCCATCCGACGCGGACGATGCGCTGACCCTGCTGTTCCTCTGCTGCCATCCCAGTTTGTCGGCGCCCTCGCAGTTGGCGCTCACCCTGCGCGCTGTCGGTGGACTCACGACAGCCGAGATTGCGACCGCCTTTCTCGTTCCTGAGGCGACCATGGCCCAGCGCATCAGCCGTGCGAAACAGAGCATCAAATCGTCAGGCCTCGGCTTTGCTCTGCCACCCGACGAAGAGCGCGCCGACCGCCTGCGAGTCGTCCTGCAGGTGCTGTACCTCATCTTCAACGAGGGCTACACGACCAGTGCCGGGCCCACGTTGCAGCGCACCGACCTGACCAGCGAGGCGATTCGTCTGACGCGCCTCCTGCTGCAGGTGCTGCCTGAGGAAGGCGAAACCGCCGGCCTCTTGGCGCTGATGTTGCTCACGGATGCGCGACGGGCCGCCCGAACCGATGCCGATGGGTCGGTGGTGCCCCTCGCAGAGCAGCAGCGCGACCGCTGGAATGCAGCGCAGATCGTCGAAGGCATTGCGCTGGTGACACGTACGCTGGGCAAGAGACCGGTTGGCCCGTATCAGCTGCAAGCGGCGATCGCCGCGGTCCACGATGAAGCCGCCACGGCTGAGGCAACTGACTGGCCGCAGATCCTGGCGATTTATCACGTGCTCGAACAAGTGTCGCCCAGTCCGGTCGTGACGCTCAACCGCGCCGTGGCGCTGGCCATGGTCAACGGGCCGCGTGCCGGGCTGGCGCTGCTCGGCACCCTCGATGGTGATGAGCGCATGCAGCACACCCATCGGCTGGAGTCCGTGCGCGCGCACCTCCTGGAGTTGGCAGGCGAAACGGCCGCCGCACGTGAGTCCTATCAGCGCGCGGCGCGGCGCACGGCCAGCATCCCGGAGCAGCGCTATCTGGCGTTGCGCGCCGCGCGATTGGCCTGAGACCGCTATTGGGCGGGCGTTGACTGGTCGATCGGAACCGTCTGGTCAGCCTGGGCGGCGGTCACCGCATGATCGTGGAGCAGGTTCTGGGCGACGACTGAATTGACCGGTGAGCCGTCGATGGGCAGGATCGTCATCGCGGTCCGCGCGGGCAGCTCAATGCTTTCCTCTTCATCGCCGGTCGGCGGTGGCGGCGTGTTCTGCGACATACCGTCAGGAGAGCGCAGATTTGATGCCACCCCCCCAGCAGATCCCTCACTCGGGGGGCGTCGGGCGCCGGACGGCAGCCGATACTCCGAGCACATGTCACGTGTCCATTGCCTGCTGATCGTGGGCCTGTTCCTCGGTTTGCTTGGCGCGGCGACCGCGACCGATCTGATTTCGCTCCGCGCAGTGGCCCACGCGGCCAATATGCCACTGCTCTCGGCCGTGATCATTGGCACGCGAGAAGCGATGCCAACGAGCCTGGCCCACGTCCTCGAGCCACTGTGCGCGATGGTCGGCATGACCGTGCTGCTGCTCATGGTCCCCCTTCCCCGCCCACGCCGCAGCGCCCTGGTATTTGCGCTCGGCATGCTGCGCAGCCTGTAACGCCAGGCTGGCCTGGCTTGACAGCGGCGGCGCTGGTTCGGGTAATCTCTGAGTTCTCGACTCAATCAGTAGAGTATCTCAACTGACTGCCGATACTTGATCCAGTCCATGGCCCGCACGAGTCACGCCGAACGCGGCGTCCCCTATTTCGCCGCCTTCCTCGACTTGCTCCACAAGCGCGTCGTCGTCGTCGGTGGCGGACGCGTCGCCAGTACCAAAGTGCGCGCCTTGCTGCCGTGTCGACCAGGGCCACTGGTCGTTATCGCACCGCGGGTGAGCCAGTCCATCAGCCGCGCCGCCGCTGCTGGCCAGCTGGTCTGGTTGGCGCGGCCGTATGCCGCGGGTGATCTCGACGACGCCGCCCTGGCGTTTGGCGCCACTGACGATCGCCTCGAAAACGCTGCCGTGGCCGCTGAGGCACGCGCCAAATACATTCCCGTGCTGGCCGTCGACGACGTACCCAACTGCGACTTCATCGCCCCGGCGCTGATCCGCCGCGGTGACGTGACGATCGCCATTTCCACCGCCGGCCGCAGCCCGGCAGTCGCCCGTCGCACGCGTGAAAAACTGGAGCAGGCGCTGCCGCCGTTCTGGGGTGACTTGCTCGACGTCGCCGCCGCGGCGCGCGACAAGCTCGGCGACACGCGGGCGCTGATCGATCCCGAACACTGGCAGACGGCGCTCGACGGTGAAGTCGAGCGGCTGACCGAGCGCGGTGCGTTAGCGGAAGCGACCGACCTGCTGCTGAAAAAACTCGAGCGGACGCTGTTTGAGGCGGACGCCGAGGCGCGGCCGCGCGGCCTCGTATCGCTGGTCGGGGCGGGGCCGGGCGACCCGGACCTACTGACGCTGCGCGCGGTGCAACGGCTGCAGGCAGCCCAGGTTGTCGTCCACGACCGACTCGTCAGCGAAGGCGTACTGGCGTACGCCGCGGCGGACGCGGAGCGCATCGACGTCGGCAAGACACCCGGCTGCCAGTCGGTTACCCAGTCTGAGATTGACGCGCTGTTGGTCGCCCTTGGCGGCTCAGGGAAACGCGTGGTGCGGCTCAAGGGGGGCGATCCGTACGTTTTCGGGCGGGGCGGGGAGGAAGCCCTGGCCCTGGCTCGGGCGGGGATCCCGTTCGAAGTGGTGCCCGGGGTCAGCGCGGCGCTCGCGGGTCCGGCCGCGGCTGGCATTCCTGTCACCCATCGTGGTTTGAGCGGCTCGGTGACGATCGCCAACGGGCATGACGCGGGACAGCACGACTGGTCGGCCCTGGCGCGCTCGGCCGGCACGCTGGTGTTCATGATGGCGGTCGAGCATCTCGAGGCCATCGTCGACAACCTGGTCGGGTCAGGGCGCCCGGCGGATGAGCCAGCGGCGGTCGTGCAGTGGGCCACCACGGCCCGCCAGCAGACGGTCCACGCCACGCTGGGGGAGATCGCGCGTGTTGCTCGCGCAGCCGGCCTGGGTGCGCCAGCAGTGCTGGTGGTCGGCCCCACAGCCGCGCTGGCGGCAACGCTCGGCCGCCCAGGTCTGGCGGCCGCGACAGCCGCGCCGTCGCTGGCGCGGACCGCCAAAAAAGGGACCGCCGGGACAAAGTCGACTAGTCTAGTCGAGAATTAGTCTATTATGGGTATGCTGTGCTGGTGACGACACATGGGGAGTGATCTGCAAGGCCGCGTCGTCGCCTTCCTCGAAGGACGGCGGACCGCCGAACTGGCCGACCTCATTACTCGCCACAACGGCGTTCCGCTCGCCGCGCCCTGTCTGCGCGAGGTTCACTCACCCGCTGCACCCCATCTGCAAGCCTCGCTGCTGCACCTCCTCGACGCGGACGTCGCCGTGGTGATCTTCCTCACCGGCGTAGGCACAACGACGGTCTTCGACGCCGCCCGCCACCTGGGCCGCGAAGCCGACCTGCGACACACCCTCGAGCACGCCGTCGTCGTCGTACGTGGCCCCAAGCCCACGGCCGTGTTGAGAAAACTCGACGTGCGTATCGATGTGACTGCCCCGCCACCCAACACCAGCGCCGAAGTGCTCAATGCTCTGGCTGAGTACGATCTGGCAGGGCGGACCGTCGTCGTGCAGCTCTACGGCGAGCCCAATCCAGCGCTCAGCCAAGCTCTGGCAGGGCGCGGCGCGAACGTCATCGAGCTGGCGCCCTATGTCTGGGATCGCCCCGTGGATGCGGCGCCGATCCTCCACCTGCTCGATGCACTTGAGACGAGCAGTGTGGCGGCGCTGCTGATTACCAGTCAGGCCCAGGTCGACAACCTGTTTGATGTCGCGCGTGAGGCCGGCCGTGTCCCGCGCCTGACTGGCGTCGCCATTGGCGTCCAGGGCCCGGTCGCCGAGGCGGCTATCGAGCGGCGTGATTTGACCGCGTCGTTCCGGCCCGCGCACGGCCACATGGGTGCACTGGTGCTGGCCGCGGCCGAGCACTTCGCCCACGTCAGCGAAGGGGTCCTGCCATGAGCGCCGAGCCGGGCTTCACGGTCTGGTTTACGGGCATGTCCGGAGCAGGCAAGAGCACTCTGGCGCAGGCCGTCGCGACGGCCGTGAGCGAGCGAGGCCGCCACGTCGAAGTCCTCGATGGTGATGAAGTCCGCGAGTTGTTGAGCAAAGGCCTGGGTTTTTCTCGCGAGGACCGCGACACCAACGTGCGGCGTATTGCTTTCGTCGCCAAGCTCGTCAGCCGCAGCGGCGCCGTCGCTATCACCGCCGCGATCTCGCCTTATCGAGCCACTCGCGATGAAGCGCGAGCGCAGATCCCCAACTTCGTTGAGGTCTTCGTTCGCTGCCCGCTCGACATCCTGATGGAGCGCGACACCAAAGGCCTGTACGCCCGTGCCGTGCGTGGCGAGATCGACCATTTCACCGGCGTGTCTGATCCCTATGAGGAGCCCCTGGCCGCGGAGGTGGTGGTGCAAAGCGACCTGGAGCCGATCGACGAAAGTGTTGCCAAGATCGTCGCCAAACTCGAATCGCTCGGCTATTTGAGAGGGCACGGCCGTCAGCCGTCGGGCGCTGGCGTAAGCGGAACGAGGAGAAGGAGAAGGAGCGCACATGTCTGAGACACCCAATCGGCCTGTCGCAGCTGACCCAGCGGTGCGGGCCGCCGCGGTCGCCGCTGCCGCTGCCGCTCGCGCTGCACCCGATTGGGACCTGGTCCTCAAGCGGAACAACGTCGAGCGCCTGAAACGCGAAAAGTTCCCGCTCGAGATCGTCAACGAGCTCGAAGAGCTGGGTCAGAAAAACTATCTCGATATCGCCGAAGAAGACATGGTCCGCTTCCAGTGGTACGGGCTGTATCAGGACAAGCCGAAAGTCGGCTACTTCATGCTGCGGATCAAAGCGCCAAGCGGCATCATGACCGCGCCGCAGTATCGAGCGATAGGCGAGTTGTCCCAGAAGTTCGGGCGCGATTACACCGAGCTTTCGACACGTCAGAACGTCCAGCTGCACTGGCTACAGATCAAAGATTTTCCAGAAGTCTTCGCCGCTATGGAGGCCGTCGGCCTGACGTCCCTGGGCGGCTGTGGCGACAGCGTCAGGAACATTACCGGCTGTCCGGTCGCCGGACTCGATGTCGACGAATTGTGGGATTGCCGGCCCGAGCTCGACGACGTCGTCAAGTTCTTTCTCACAGAGCGCGAGTACTTTGACCTGCCGCGCAAGCACAAGATCACCATCTCGACCTGTACGGCGCAGTGCAACGCGCCCGAGATCAACTGCATCGTCTTCATCGGTACCAGGCAGGACGGCCGCGACGGCTACTCGCTGCGCGTCGGTGGGGGCTTGTCGTCGACGCCGCGACTGGCGCGCGACCTGAACGTGTTCGTCCCGCGCGACGAGGCGCTGATCGTCTCGAAGGCGATCCTCGACGTATGGCGAACCGACCTGCGCTACCGCCTGTCGCGAGCCAAAGCGCGCTTGAAGTTCCTGGTCGATGATTACGGCGCGCAAGGCGTGCGCGAGGCGGTCGAAAAACAGCTCGGTCGGCCGCTGGAAACGCTCCAGGAAACCCCGCTGCCAGTCGGCTCAGCCGACCACCTGGGACCGCATCGGCAGAAGCAGGACGGCCGCTTCTACATCGGTTTTCCGGTGTTTCTCGGCCATGTCACTGGCGAGCAGACCATCCAGATTGCCGACCTCGCTGCCGAGTTCGATGGCGAGATCCGGCTGGCCCGCCAGCAGAATTTCATTCTTACTAACGTCCCAGAGAATCGTGTCGATGATGTCATCAAACGCGTGGCTGAAATTGGCTTTCCGCTTGACGTCAATGCTATTCGCGGGGCGAGCGTCGGTTGCACCGGCCAGCCTTTGTGCAACTACGCCGTAGCCGAAACCAAGACCAAGCTCAAAGAGATCATCGTCCGCCTCGAGGATCGCTTCGGCCGTGACGTCGAAGGACTCAAGCTCGGGGTCGATGGCTGCCCGCACGCCTGCGCCCACCACTGGGTTACCGACATCGGCTTGCAGGGTACGACCGCACGGGGCGATGAGGCTGGCCACGACAAGTTGGAGGCGTACGAGATTTACCTCCGCGGCGGCCTCGGCGCGAACGCCGAAATCGGTCGACCGCTATTGCGACGCGTGCCCACCGCTGAGGCGGCGGACTACGTTGAGCGCCTGGTAGCGGCCTATCTGGCCGAACGAACGAACGGCGAAACCTTCCAGGCATTCGCCAAGCGGAAATCGGATGACGAGTTGATCGCAATCGGCGCCGGCCCGGCCGCCCGAAGCTGAGACGGGAGAGACGAGACACATGGTTGTTGCCACGGACGAGCGCGTTGTACTGGACGATTGGGAAGCTGGCGAGCTGTCGGTTGAATACGACGATCACGAGCCCCAGGAAGTTATCGAATGGGCGCTCAACACCTTCGCCCGAGACCGCATCGCAATCTGCACCAGCTTTCAGAGTGACGGCATGGCCATTCTCGACATGGCCTGGCGTATCCGTCCTGACATCCGCGTGTTCACCGTTGACACCGGCCGCCTCCCGCAGGAAACGCACGACCTGATCGACCAGGTCCGCCAGCACTATGGCATCGAGATCGAGACGTATTTCCCCGACGCGGTCGAGCTGCAATCACTGACCCGCAAACACGGCGTCAACATGTTTTATCAGTCGGTCCCGCTGCGGCTGAGCTGCTGCGACGTCCGCAAAGTACGGCCGCTGGTCAAAGTCCTGCACGGTCTGGACGGCTGGATCACCGGCCTGCGCCGCGACCAGTGGGCGACGCGTTCAAACATCCGCAAGATCGAGCTCGATCACGATCACGGCGGCCTCGTCAAAGTCAATCCGCTGGCTGACTGGACCGAAGAAGAAGTCTGGGACTACATCCGCGACAACGGCGTGC
>DASYKL010000193.1:0-7074 GCA_035995405.1 Chloroflexota bacterium | reverse complement strand
CCATCTTGCCTTTCCACGCGGGCGTCGTGAGGTCGTCCCAGACTTTGGGGTACTGGTCGGGTTTGACCAGGTTCGTATTCAGCGACGGCGTTTGCGGATTGACGCGGTCAGTTACCCAGCTGCCTTTGGGATCGCGCAGGTTGGCGGGGTACTTGGAAGCGACCGACGGGCTGTACGGCTGGATGAAGTTGTTGGTGACGAGGCGAACAAAGACGTCTTCGTTGCACTCGACAACATCCCAGGTCAATTTGCCGGCTTTGGCTTCCTGGTTCATGATCTCTTCGAGTTTTTCGCTGGTCTGGCGGTTGTAGTTGACCTTCAGACCGGGATATTTGGCCATGAACTTTTCGATGATTGGCTGACCGTTGTTGGTGTTGAGGGTGGTGTAGAAGTTCAGCTCACCCTCGGCTTTGGCGGCCGTGTAGAGCGCGGCCAGGTCTTCGGCTGGTGCAGCAGCCGCTGCAGCAGCCGCTGGCGCAGTTGTGGCGGCTGGTTTCGGCGCGGCTGCTGGCGCTGTTGTAGCTGCTGGTGCTGCTGGTGCTGCGCCCGTACCGCAGCCGCTCAGCCACAGCGCACCTGCGATGAGTCCTCGAAACAGCCATTGGCGACGGCTCGGTCCCTGCACCCTGTGTTGTGTCATACCACTCCCCCTTGAGCTGGAGACGAACCCCTCGCCTCCAGGCCACGCCAGGGTACAACCGCCGCGGCCTACTCGTAGCGGAGGGCGATGATCGGGTCGAGCTGCGACGCTTTGCGGGCGGGGTAGATGCCGAAGAACACGCCGATTGCCGCCGACACGCCGAACGCCAGCACGATCGCATTCCACGGCACGACCGTTGCCCAGCCGACCACGATCGGCAGCAGCAGCGCGGTGCCCGCGCCAATCACAATGCCAATCGCGCCACCCAGAATGGACAGCACCACCGCCTCGACCAGGAACTGACTCAGGACGTCACCTGGCTGAGCGCCAATCGCCAAACGGATACCGATTTCGCGGGTCCGCTCGGTGACGCTCACCAGCATAATATTCATGATTCCGATCCCGCCGACCACGAGCGACACGGCGGCTACGCCACCAAGCAGCATCGTCATCGTCGAGCTGACGCCAGAGGCACGTGTAATGATGTCGTTGTTGTTGCGGATGCTGAAATCGTCCGCGGCGCTCGAGGCGAGCCTGTGCTGCTGGCGCAGCAGCGTCGTCATCTGGGTCGTGACGGTAGTGATCTGATTCGCGTCGGCAACTTGCACGACGATCTGATTGATCGAGCTCGCCCCAAACAGGCGGACCTGGCCGGTCTGGAACGGAATCAAGATCGTGTCATCCTGATCGCCGCCCGGTCCGGCCGTAGCGCCTTTGCTGGCAAGCACACCAACCACCGTGAATGGCACGTTGCGAATGCGAATCGTCTGCCCGATCGGCGATTGACCGTTCGGAAACAGACTGCTGACCACAGTCGTTCCGAGAACCGCGACGTTATTTGAATTCGTGTTGTCCTGGACGGTGAAGGTCGAGCCCTGATCGATCGTCCAGTTCTCGATGGTCAAGTACGCCGGCATGACGGCCTGCACACGGGTGGACCAGTTCTGTGCGCCGGCGATGACCTGGGCTGATCCCGAGACCACCGGCGAGACGCCGCTGATCCCTGCCAGGTTCTGACTGATGGCGTCGGCGTCAGCTGCCTTGAGGGTGACCGCGTTGCCGCTGCCGGTGCGTGCGCCGCCGCTAGACGTGCTGCCCGGCTGAATCGTCAGGAGATTGGTGCCCAGGCCGGCCAGTTGACTATTGACCGATGCGCTCGCTCCTTCGCCCAGGGCGACGATGGCGATGACGGCTGCGACACCGATGATGATGCCGAGGGTGGTCAGCACGCTGCGGCCCTTGTTGGACCTCAGCGCCGCCAGCGCGGAGGGAATCGATTGCAGGGCACGCGGTCCGCCATTACCGCCGCGCGGCACCTGCGCCAGCACAGCAAACGCATCGGCCGGGGCGCTCATGCCGCGACTTCTTCGTCGTCGACCTGAGCCGGCGTGGCGGCGAGGGTCTCTGCCGCCGAGACGATGTTTTCATTGTTGTGGTCAGACAGCACCAGGCCGTCTTTGAAGACTACCGTCCGTGAGCAGTACGTGGCGATTTCCGGCTCGTGCGTTACCAGCAGAATGGTTGCTCCGGCGGCGTTGAGCCGCTGCAGGATGGCCATGATCTCCACGCTGGTGCGCGAGTCCAGGTTGCCAGTCGGCTCGTCGGCGAGAATCAAGCTGGGCGCGTTCACCAGCGCGCGGGCGATCGCCACACGCTGCTGCTGGCCGCCCGACATCTCGTTTGGTCGGTGGTGGACCCGACCGCCCAGGCTGACCGCCTGCAAGGCGACCTCCGCGCGGTGGCGACGAATACTGGTCGGCACGCCGGCGTAGGCCATCGGCAACATCACGTTTTCGAGGGCGTCCATCTTGGGCAGCAGATTGAAGCCCTGGAAGATGAAGCCAAGTTTCTTGTTCCGCACGTTGGCCAGCTCGGTTCGGTCGAGACTGGTGACCTGCACGCCGTCCAACACGTATGACCCGCTGGTGGGTCGATCGAGACAACCAACCAGGTTCATGAACGTCGACTTGCCTGAACCTGACGGTCCCATGACGGCTACGAACTCACCTTGCTGGACCTCGAGGGACACGGAGCGCAGCGCATGCACCACACTGGTCCCGCGGGTGTAGTCCTTGGCCAAGTCCGTGACGCGAATAACGGCTGGCGTCGTCACGGCTGCAGTCTCAGCAGCCGAGGTGGCGTCGAGCACGTGCAACACGCCGTTGGTGTGGCTGGCGTCGAGCGCAAGAGTGTTCATGGCTATCCTCGTTTCGTTGCGGTCAGTGGTCTGTGTTGCCTTGACTCTGGCGCGTGGACCTTGGAGTGGCCTGAGAGAAACCTGGGCAATGCCGTCGGGATGCTCGGCAACGCCACCGTCACCTGGGTGCCGCTACCGAGCACGCTCCTGACGGCCAGGCTGCCGCCATGCGCTTCGACGAGCATTTTGGCGATAGCCAGGCCGAGTCCCGTGCCGCCTTCCGAGCGGGCGCCGTCGGCGCGATAAAAGCGATCGAATATCCGCGGCAGGTGCTCCGCGGAAATACCGGTGCCCGAATCGGCTATGTCGAGCAGGGCGTTGGCGCCATGCTGCGAGACGCGGAGGTTCACCGTGCCGCCTCGCGGCGTGTGTTTGATGGCGTTGTCAATCAACACCACCAGGACTTGCTGGAGACGATCCGGGTCGGCCTCCACGATCGGAGTAGCAGCAGCTGAACAGCTCAGCTCGACGCTTTTTGCTTCGGCGAGCAGCAGGGTGCGGCGGACGACGTCGCGAGCCAGATCGGCAAGCTGCAGTGGCGCGGTCATCAGCTCGAGCTCG
This sequence comes from Chloroflexota bacterium, assembly GCA_035995405.1. GTDB lineage: Bacteria > Chloroflexota > UBA6077 > UBA6077 > CF-72 > CF-72. Next base: position 3,676 of record DASYKL010000193.1, on the reverse strand, counting down.
CCACGGTCGGACCGCGCCAGCGTCAGCAGGTCCTCGGTCAGGTGCTGCATGCGAGCGATCTCAGAGCGCACGTCATCGAACAGCTCGGCATTTTCCTCGAGCGGTGTCGATCGCGTGCGATTGAGCAAGTCTGTCGCCGAGCGCAACACCGTCAACGGTGTGCGCAGCTCATGCGACGCGTCAGCCACGAATTCCTGTTGACGCTGGAAGGCTCGTTGGATCGGCCGCAGTGCTCGTCCGGCCAGAAACCAGGCTCCGCCGAGCGACAGCAGCAAGCCCAGGCCGCCGCCGCCGAGCAGGATGAGCAACAGGATCTGGAGCGCGGTTTGCTCTGGCTGCAGGTTCTGGCCGACGATCAGGATGTCGCCGTCTGGTGCTCGAAGACCGAGAGCTCGCACCGGGTCGCCATTGACGGTGATCGTGGCAAAGGTTGGCGTTGCAGTGCTGGGTATCGGCCACGAAATGTCGGTCGTCGTGACCTGTTGTGGATTGGCAACGACCTGGCCGCTGGCATCGAAGTGCAGGTAGAAGATGCCGCCGCGATACCCACCTCGCCCGCCGATGGTCTCGTCGGGGTTGCCTCGGCCATGGGACGGCCCGAAGAGGGCGGGCATTGCCTGGCCACTGGCATCCATGAGGTGGCGGTCCACCTGATCCATGAGGGTGCTCGACACCGCGAAATAGATCGACGCACCGAGCAGCAGCAGGATCGACCCAACAATGAGCATCGTCCAAGCGACGAGTCGCCACCGAATCCGTGTGAACAATCGATGCATTGCCGCGTGCCACTCCCTGTTGAGTGACTATCGGCGGCAAAGCTTGGAGACCCCTTGGAGGACGCTGAAGTTACTGCGCCGGGGTGGCGTCCAGGGAGCGCCACAGGTACCGACAGGCTAGCGTGCGGTGCGGCCGCCAGGGTTCGCCCATTGCTTCGACTTCGCTGGGCGTTGGCATCTCAGCCAGGCCGTAGCGGATCTTGATGGCCCGACGGATGCCGAGGTCGCCGACGGCCAGCACATCGGGCCGCTGCAGATGGAACATCAAAAACATATGCGCGCTCCAGGTGCCGAGCCCTTTGACGGCCACGAGCTCGGTAATCACCGCTTCGTCTGGCAGCTCATCGAGGCGCTCCAACTCGAGCGCGCCGCTGACGACATGCTCGGCTAGCGATCGTAAAAACGTGACTTTCGCGCGCGACAGACCTGCTGCGGATCGCAGCGCCTCCGGATCGTCGGCCAGTACTTCTTCCGGTGTCGGCGCCCGGCCCCCGAAACGTTCGATCAGCCGCTTATAGATAGCGCGTGCGGCAATCGTCGAGAGCTGTTGGCCGACGATCGAGCGAACGAGTGCGCCGTAATGGTCGGTCGGCCGCCCGGCACGCGCGTCGCCCAAACCAGCCGGACCAAGCTCGTCGATCAGCTGGCACAGGACGGGGTCGGCGGCGCGCAGATGAGCGACGGCTGTCTCGGTCGCCGTCACCCCGGTTTACTGGCTGAGCTGGGCCACTTGCCAGCGTTTGAGCAGCCACGTTGCGCCGAGGGTCAGTGCCGACCCCGACGAGCCGACGGCAAGTCGACGCAGGATGCCTTCGAACTGCACGGCATCGGCCCCGGCGTACATGTCGCAGACGGCATGAGCGCCGCGGACCCAGGCGTCATTGTGGCTAAAGGGTGCTAGCTCGATCAGGGTGTCGTGGCAAAAGGTGTTCGGCGGCATGGCGGCACAGCAGTCTATGGCATGCGGCCACGTCGCGGCTGCAGACGTGGATCGAGCGCTTCTCGCAAGCCATCGCCGAGCAGGTTAAAACCGAGCACGGCCAGGAAGATGGCGATGCCCGGAAACAGCGACAGCCACGGCGCAACGTTCAGGTACTGCTGACCCGTCCGCAACATCGACCCCCAGGACGGCGTGGGCGGTCGGACGCCCAGCCCCAGAAAACTCAGGCCCGCTTCGGCCAGGATCGCAAACGCCGCGGCGAGTGAGGCCTGGACAATGATCGGCGCCGCGATATTCGGCAAAATATGGCGCAGCATCATCCGCCAGGGTCCGGCGCCAGCCACGCGTGCCGCTTTGACATACTCTCGTTCGCGAACCGAGAGCGTTTGGCCGTGCGCGAGTCGCGCAAAGGTGGGCGTGGACACGACGCCGATGGCGATCATGACATTGCCGATGCCTGGCCCGAGCACAGCGTTGATCGACAGTGCCAGCACGAGTCCTGGAAACGCGCGCAGCGCATCCATCGTGCGCATCAGGACGTCTTCCAGCCAGCCGCCGTAATAGCCTGCGCTCAGCCCGATCAACGTCCCCGTGGCGGTGCTGATCCCGACCGCGAGGAGCCCGACCTCGAGCGAAACGCGGGTGCCGTAGACGATGCGCGAGTACACATCGCGGCCGATGTCGTCGGTGCCGAGCGGAAAGTCTGGGCTGGGCGGTTGCAATACAAAGGCGTAGCGTTGTTCGTTGGGATCGAAGGGCGTCAGGACGTCAGCCGAAAACGCCAGGAAGACCATGACCAGGACGATCAACAGGCCGACCCAGGCCAGGCGTGTCCGCAGTAGGAGGCTCAGCCAGCCCGGCAGGCGCCTCACGCTCCGGCGCGGGCGCCATAAGCGACCCGCGGATCGAGCAGACCATACGTCAAATCCGCCAGGAGATTAGCGACCAGCACCGTCAGGGCGAGCAAGAGCACCATCGCTTGCACCGTGGGATAGTCGCGAAAGGTGATCGAATCGACGAGCAGCCGGCCCATGCCCGGAACGGAGAAGATCGTTTCGAGAATGACCGTGCCGCTGATCAACGAGCCGGTCTCCAGACCGACAATCGTCGCCAGTGGAATCAGCGCGTTTCGCAAGGCGTGTCCCAGCACGACTGTTTGCTCATGCAGACCTTTGGCGCGCGCCGTCAGCACGTATTCCTGATGCAACACGTCCAACAATGACGAGCGCACGTGCCGCATCTGGACCGCTGTCAAACCGGTGCTCAGAGCCAGGGCCGGCAAGAGCATCAGCCGCAGATTTTCTCCCAGGTCAGTCCATGGGGCGATGTAACCAGACGGTGGCAGCACGTGCCAGTTGACGGCGAACAACTCAATGAGCAGGATGCCCAGAAAGAAATGGGGGATGGCGACGCCGCTCAAGGCGAGGACCGTCGCCAATGAATCGATCCATGAGCCCGGCTTCAGCGCTGAAATGATGCCGACGGGAATGGAGATCAACAGGGACAGAGCCAATCCCAGAACCGCCAGCTCGAGCGTCGGTAACACACGCGCACCGATGGCCTGCCGAATCGGCATGCGGTCACGCAGTGAGGTGCCAAAGTCACCGGTCAGCGCGTGCGTCGCCCAATCGACATATTGGAATGCCAGCGGCCGATCGAGTCCGAGCTCGGTGCGCAAGCGTTGATAGGCGCCTGGATCGTTGTTGTTCTCGCCCAGCATCATCAGCGCCGGGTCGCCGGGCAGCACGTTGATCAGGGCGAACACCAGAAAGGAAACGATGATCACAACCGGGACCATCGAGGCGAGCCGTCGCAACAGGTAGCGGCCCACGTCAGCCGTCAGCCTCAGCCAGGGTGGTGCGAACGCTCATCGCCAGCGGTCGACGGAGACGGTGCCGCCGTACCTGGCGCCGAACATCCGCCAGTAGCCGTTGGTTTCGCCGCCGACGACCGCCACCTG
>DASYKL010000192.1:0-2381 GCA_035995405.1 Chloroflexota bacterium | reverse complement strand
GGTCGCGAAATCTACGAACACCGCCGCCGCGCGGGTATGAATGCCCCGCTCGGTCCATGCCAGCACCGCCGAGTGCAGCATGCTCACCCCTTCGATGCGTACCCGATGCAACTCTGCTGGCGTCCGCTCGGACGCCAGCGCCAGGCCCAGCCCTTCGGTCGCCAGAGCGATGCGGATGGACGGGTCAGTCGCCTCGAAGGCGACGCGCGGCTCGATGCCGTGCGCCCTGAACGCCTCGTCGACAATTGCGCGCGACGGCCCCGGCGGCGGCAAGATCAACGGCTGATTCGCAAGCTGCTCGACCGTAACCGAGGACTGGCCGCTGCGTGCCAGCGGGTGATCCGGGGCGGCCAGCAGCACGAACTCGGCGGTGAACAGGCGCTGGAAGGACAGTCCGGGGACGCCGTCGGTTGGCGTAATCAGCCAGGCCACGTGCACCTCCGACCCATGTAGCAGCTTCACGAGTTGCTCGCTCGAGCGTTCGACCAGCGTCACGTTGATGTTCGGATGGAGTCGGTTGAACTCGGCGAACAGACGCGGCATCCAGCGCATCGGGTTGGGCGTGATCGCGCCGACCTTCAGGTGCCCATGCTCCGCCTCGGCAAAATCGAGCGCCTCTTCGCGCGCCATGCGCAGGTCAGCCAGGATCTTCTGACTGCGATCCAGGAAAGCGCTACCCGCTGGCGTCAGCGCGACCTGGCGCCGAGTCCGCTCGAACAGTTGCACCCCCAATTCACGTTCCAGCAGCTTGATCTGCTGCGACAGGGTGGTCTGGCTCACGCTAAGCTGCTCGGCGGCCCGCCGAAAGCCACCCACGCGAGCGATGGTGATGAAGTACTGGAGTTGGCGCAGTTCCATCGCGGGCCGCTGCAGCATACTCCCGGCCGGTGGGGTGGGACGTACCAGCAGTTAGCGACGGCGATCGGCAGCGAGGGGTCGAAGGGGACGCTGCAGCAGGCCGAGCACGGCGGGCGCCGCCCGCTGGCGCGCAAGCACCGCGTGCGAGTGGTGGCAGTCCAGTGCCGAGGGCGTCATGTACGAGCACGAAACTGCCGATCTTGAATCCAGCCGAGGTCCCGGTTGCGGAGCAGGCTCAGGTCATGGGTACAGTGCGACAGCATGCGGTCGCGAAGCGCGAATGCTAGGATCGTGTTTGGCAGTGGCGACAGCGCCCTCCGGCAGGGAGAGACCCGGCCACATCACCGTCGTGTCCAATGCCCATCGCAGCGTCTGCGAGTCGGGGACGCCGTGTAGCTACCCACTCCGCATACCGCGTCCGAACAGATGAGCTGGGCCTGGGATCTCTGGCGGCGGGCAGCACCGGGCGACCTGCCTCGCACCACGACAGACACGCTTCCGCTAGCAGCGCTCTTTCCCAGTGCGCGCAGGGCCATTGCGCAGTGTCTCGCAGATGCCGATCTCACAGCCACATCGCTAGTCGGCTATCCGCGGTTTGTGTCGGCTTGTGTGCCACGCGCGATCAAGACCGTTGCGACGCCAGTCTGCATCGGCCAACTGGCCGGCGACTACGACACCCGCCTGGACGGTTTGCTGGTCCACGAACAATGGGGTTGGCCGCTGCCGCGTCCAGCTCTCGATCGCGTGGTTGAGAGATTCTCGAGTCGGCTGCTTGTTGTCGACCGGGTCGACTCGGCCGATTTCGGATTCAGAAGGCTCGACTACGCGCAGGTGGCGGAAGTTGTGAGCTTATCGAAGACGCTCGGGCTGCTGGGCGGCGGCCTGGCACGCAGGGTGTCGGGCTACACGCCGTTCCACTCCACCACGGAAACCGCGGGCACCCGACACGCACTGGAACGCCTCGCATCGGGCAGCACGAGCGAGCCTTACCGCGAGTTCTTCAAAAACAGCAGTCAGGCCATCCATCCGGCGGTGTCAACGTGGGCCGCGACGCATTCGATTATGGCGTCACTCGAAGACGAGCGCATGCTGCGCCAGCGCAATGTCCGACTCGTGCAGGCCAGCCCGCTGGCGAATGGATGGCCGGGGTGGATGGACGCCGCCATGTCCCGGGGGGCTGGCCCTGGCCTGGCGCCCGTGCTTCGCGGCTGTGAACCGGACACCTGGACGAAGGTGATGCGTTTGTTGGCCGAACGATTTGAAACCGCCTCGACCGTTGGCGTCTTCAACTGGACCGGTGATCCGCTCGCGCCGGCTTACGAGGCGTGCCTGCTGATCCCGGTGCACGGGGAAATGCAGCACGTCGCCGAAGTGGTGCGTTCGGTCGTCGCGTTGCTGGAACTCTGAGCCGCGGGACGATTTACTGCACCCAGATTGTGCACTTATCGGTCCGGCTGGCAGCGGCGGGCGCGCTTTGTCCAACGTGCGGGCGCTGGTATGAAGCGTTCCACAGCAGTTACCGC
>DASYKL010000191.1:0-3157 GCA_035995405.1 Chloroflexota bacterium | reverse complement strand
GAGACGTAATCGCCACCCACGCCAGGGCAGGCGGGAGGACTTCGAGAATGCGTCGAGGAACGGGGCGAAGCCCATCTGCCGCCCGACTCGCGGGCTCGCGAGGAAGGTCAACCCGCGGTCGGGCTTCTGCCACGGTAGTCATCGCGTGCCTGTAAGCACCTCTCATGCCGGCCGCCTCACAGCAAGCGTTCCGATTGTGTTGCGGCTGGGTTACGCCTGGTTCGATTTTGGCGGCGTGCGTCAACCACGCGTGATCTTCATCGCTACCCACCATAAGCCAATGACGAATAAGGCGATGGCCAGCCATTGGCCGAGATCGGTGGGTTGTGGCAACGCGGCTGCGCGTCCGGCAGCGCCACCACGGCAGCCGGCCGTGACGAGCATCAGGATGGCCCCGAGGCCCGCGGCGCGCATACTGGAGATGCTAACGCGCGCAGAGGGGTAAGGCGGATTAACGGGCTAGCGCAGCTTGCGATCGAGCAGATGCATCAGCGGCGCGGCGGCCCGCATCTCCTCGGCGGCCCAATCGAGCAGCGCTCGCGAGCTGCTCAGGTTTTCGGTGGGCTGGACCGAAAAGGCGATGCCTTTGAGCTTCAGCAGCTCGGCGCGCGGATGGTCCTGGGCGAACGGCGAGGGGACGCGTTTGAGCGATTCCATGGCTGACAGGGTGAAGCCGCGTTGGCGCAGGGCGTCAACGTGGCGCTGGATCTGGCTCCCGGTCCGAGCGTCATCGAGCAAGGTCCGATAGCGGGTCAGCGTCTCGGGTGGCAAATACCACCGGCCGATGCCGACGTACTCGCCGTCGAGACCAAAGCTGACGTATAGCCCGGGGATGCTATGTCGATCTTCCTCACTGCCAGACGGAACGCGCATCGCCAGGTTGGCGGCCACGTTGGTCTTGTATGGCGGTTTGTCTCTGACGAAACGCGTGTCGCGCTGAATACGCATGAAGTGCGGCTCGACATCGACGATGTCGGGATATGTATCGACCAGCCGCTCACGCAGCTCTTCGACAAACAGCTCCAGCGGGCGCCGGCAGAACTTTACGAAGTCGTCTTGATGGGCCTTGAACCAGACTCGGCTTTGCTCGGCCTGGAGCTCGAGAAAGAACTGGATCGCGTCGTCCGAAAAGCCTTCGAAGCGCTCTACGCCTGACGCTACGGCAGCCATGCGCGGAGTGTACGCTGCTGCCAGACATGAGCACGTTTGTCCTGGTCCACGGCGCGTGGGGCGGCTCGTACGGCTGGCGCAAGGTGCGGCCATTGCTGCAGCGGGCTGGCCACGCCGTGTTTACGCCATCACTCACCGGGCTCGGCGAGCGCGCCCACCTGGCATCGCCCGATGTGAACCTGAGCACCCACGTCAAGGACGTGACCAACGCCATCTGGTACGAGGATCTGAGCGACATCATCCTGGTTGGCCATAGCTATGGCGGCATGGTCGTGACCGGTGTAGCGGAGCAGATGCCCGAGCGGATTGCCCACCTGGTCTATCTCGACGCGTTCCTGCCGGCGGACGGTCAGAGTCTGAACGACATGAACAGCAATGGCGGCAATCGGCCGCCGTTGTCAGACGATTGGCGGGTCCCGGCGCTGGTGCGCAAAGAGGATCCCAACGATCCTGAAGTGCAGTGGCATAACGAGCGCCGGGTCGGCCACCCACGCGCTTCGATGGAAGAGAAAGTTCGTCTGTCGGTGCCGCTCGAGAGTCGACCGTTTTCGCTGACGTACATCGTGGCGACCGGCCGCCCCGACCCCGGCCCGGTATTCGACCGGCTCGCCGCGGACCTCCGCGGCAACTCGAGGTGGACTGTCCGCGAGATCGACGGCGGCCACAGCATGATCCGCACCAACCCCGATGGGCTGGTCGACCTGTTCCAGGACCTCTTCGCTACCCGAGTCCCCCAGCGGGTGTAGGCCGCTGAGGTACGTCCCTGGAACTTATCAGGGGAGGAGGCGCCAGAGGCGCGTTCGCTTCTCGGGTTGCGACTCCAGCTCGTGGAGCGTTGGGATGTCGTATGTCGCCAAAAGCTCAATGCCAGCTGACGGGGCGTAGTGACGGCCCGGATCGGCTAGCAGCACCAGCGTTCCTCCTCCAGCAAGCTCGCGCAGCCACGGCAGCGTGCGCTCGGTGTCGGCTCGGTCGTAGCACACGTCGCCGGCCAGAATAACCTCAGCAGTAACCGCGCAGCCGATCAAATCGTCGACAACGGACTCAATCGTGACGGCGTTCAACGCCGCGTTTAGCCGCTGCGCGGCGGCGGCCAATGGGTCGATGTCGGCGGCCGCCACAGGCGACGCCCCGAGGCGCGCGGCGACGATCGCCGCCAGCCCGCTGCCTGAGCCGAAGTCCAGCACCGCTTTGGCGGCGACAAGGGCTGGATTGTCGATCAGGTAGCGGGCGAGCGCCAGGCTGCCGGGCCAGGCAAAAGCCCAGAACGGTGGAGGCTGTGGCGCCCCAGCCCGCCACTCGGTCGCCTGCCACACCGGCACCAGCGCGTCTGCCAGATAGAGCTGCACGTCCCCTAAGAAATGCACCGCTTGAACGCGGGCATATGCGTCGACCAGCGCCTCAGCTTCCTCTGGCGTCATCGCAACACGGCGAAGACGTTGTGAGCGCAGTCGGCGCCGATCACGTCATCAGGCGACGCTACTGCCCACCTTTCGCGATGTCCAGGCCTCGCTGATCTGGTGCTCGGCCCAGGCCGATACGTCCTGCGCCTGGAGACCATCTTGCTGTAGCTCCTTGACGACGACGCGTGGTAGGACGCGGTCGATCTCCATTACCAGCCGCGCTGTATCGCGATAGCCGCGCTCAGCCAACTCTTCGGTGTCGTGCTCCTGCAGGGCACGGGCGGTGGTCATCAACATGAGCCACGATACCGAGCAGTGGCTCAAAAAGGTGTAGTCGTCACGCAGCGACTTGGCGATGGCTTCGGTGCGGACCTCGTTGTAGACACCCGCCACAAAGCCTGCGACGGCGGCCGCCGCATCCTGGACCGCTGTCGTCGGACTGGTTCCGAGCGACGTGAGGCGGTCACCGAGAAGGCGCTCATGTTCGACGAGCGTCGCCTGCATATCGCGAATCAGGCGGGCGGCATCCGGGTGGTCGCGCTTGCTGGCTTCCTCGACCTGGTGGCCGATCGGCTGCAGGCCGT
>DASYKL010000190.1:0-9468 GCA_035995405.1 Chloroflexota bacterium | reverse complement strand
ACCAGCCGGCCAGGGTTATAGCGTGGCTCTCGGGCGGTATGGACCGCGATGGGAGCTCGTCCGAACCTCTGCACGTACGCATCGCCGCGCGGGTGCGGAGCGAGGTGCGCGAAGGCCGCTATGGCCCAGGCGAGCGGTTGCCGTCTGAAGTCGACCTCGCCCGCCAGTTAGGCGTCAGCCGCGGCACCGTTCGACAAGCACTCGTGGCGCTGCTGGTCGAAGGTCTGCTCGAAACGGTGCCTGGACGCGGCACCTTCGTCAGCGACCGCTCGCAACCCCACACCGCCGGTCTGATCGGCATGATCATGCCCTCGGTGGTGCGGGCGCGCAACCCCGAGCTGATCGACGGCGCCGAGGACACCCTGCGTCAAAGTGGCTATTCGCTCATACTCGGCATCTCAGGCGACGAACGCTGGCTGGAGACCGAGCAGCTGCAGCGCATCGTCGGCCAGGGCGCCAGCGGCCTGATCGTGTACACCGTGGACGGCACGCTGCAGGTGCCTGCCTTACGCCGACTGGCCGAGCAGGGCTTTCCACTGGTTCTCATCGATCGCTACGTACCCGACCTGGCCGTCGACACCGTCACCATGGACAACATCGGCGGCGGGTTCCTCGCCGTCGAGCACCTGGTCCAGCGCGGCTACCAGCGCATCGGCTACATCGGTACAGACAACACCGGCACGTCGAGCATCGTCGAACGCATGGCGGGCTACCGCTGGGCTCTGGACCAGTATGGACTGCCCTTCGACGCGGACCTGGTCTGCACCGACCTGCGACGGCTACTGGCCTGGCCGCCACGCGAGCCAGACAAAGCCGAACACAACGAGCGCGTCCTGCGCGGCTATCTCCAGCGCACCGTTCGACCAGACGCCATTTTCGTCTGCAACGATTACGTCGCGTTCCAGGTCGTGCAGGTGGCCGATGCACTCGGTGTGCGCATCCCAGAAGACCTGGCGCTCGTCGGTTTCGACAATGTGTCGTACACCGACTATTTTGGGGTGCCGCTGACTACTGTCGAGCAACACCGCCACCAGATTGGAGCGACCGCGGCAGCGCTCCTGCTCGAACGCATCGCCGGCCGGCGAATGCACGTCGGCCGAGTCGTCATCGCGACACGCCTCATTGTCCGTCGATCGTCCGGTTATCCAGCGAAAGGGGAGCACCAAACATGTGGCACTCCGGTCCCGTTCGTGGCGCACGAGCGCTCCTTGCCTGCAGCTTATTCCTGACGGCGTGCGGCCCCACCAACCAGGCCGCACCAGGTGGCGCAGCCGCACCTGGCGCAGCCGCACCAACCGCGGCCGCACAACCGCAAACACAGGCCCAGCCAGCAGCGGCGGCACAGGCATCTGGCAGTCTGGTCTTCTTCTCCAACCAGTTCAAACCGGTTGAAGAACAGGGCAAGATGCAGGACATCATCCTCAAGAATGCACCCGTCAAAGCCGACTACATTCCGGAAGATCCAGGGCCATTCAACGATCGTCTGGTAGCCGAAGAAAAGGCCGGCAAAGTCACGGTCAGCCTGATCGGCGGCTTGCACGGTGATCTCGATCCGTTTGTCAAAGCCGGCTATCTGGAGGACCTGACCGCTGTCGCCCAGAAATTGAACGACCGCGGAATCGCGCCGGCGTTTATGGACCTGGCGCATCTCGGCGCCAAGGACAAGACCTACTACATCCCGTGGATGCAAGCCACCTACGTGCTCGCCATCAACAAAAAAGCGTTGCAATATCTGCCCCAGGGCGCCGATGTCAACGCCCTGACCTATACGCAGTTGAAGGACTGGGGCGCGGCGATCCAGAAAGCGACCAACAAGCGTATGCTCGGCTTCCCGGCCGGGCCGAAAGGCTTGCTCCACCGCTTCTTCCAGGGCTATCTGTATCCGTCGTACACGGGCTCGCCGGGGGTCGTGGCCTTCAAGACCCCAGAAGCCAGAGCGATGTGGCAGGAGTTCAAAGACACCTGGCAGTACGTCAATCCACAGTCGACCAACTACGAATTCATGCAAGAACCGCTGGCCTCCGAGGAAGTCTGGATCGCCTGGGATCACGTGGCACGATTGATCAACGTCGCCAAAGACCGTCCCACTGACTTCGTGTTGGTACCGGCTCCGGCCGGCGCGAAAGGCCGTGGCTTCATGCCAGTACTGGCTGGTCTGGCTATCCCCAAAGGTGCGCCGAATCGCGTCGGCGCAGAGCAGTTGATCGACTACCTGACGCAGCCCGCACAGCAGTCCAACACCGCCGCCCAGTTGGCCTTTTTCCCTGTGACGAATGCGCCCGTGCCGTCGGAGCTGAACCCTGGCATCAAGCTGGAGTCCGACGCGGTCCAGAAGCAGTCGTCATCGAAGGACGCCCTGGTATCGCTGTTGCCGATCGGCCTGGGCGCCAAGGGCGGCGACTTCAACAATGTCTTTCTCGACACGTTCCAGCGCATCGTCCTCAAGAACGAAGACGTCCAGACCGTGCTGGATGCGGAGGCCAAATCGCTGCAGGGCATTATGGATGACACCAAGGCCAGCTGCTGGGCGCCGGATCCGCCAAGTGATGGGCCATGCAAGGTGAAGTAGCGCAACGCGAGCGCTCCGCCTTGTTGGGCGACACCGCGGCACCGCTCGCCCGCCGCGGCCGGAGGATACCCATAATCCCGTACGCGCTCCTGGCGCCGACGGTCCTCTTCCTGCTGGTCTTTTTCGCCTGGCCGATGATCCAGGCACTGGTCCTGGCATTTCAGGGCGCCGACGGCGCCTGGAGCCTGGCCGCGGTCGAGCGTATGACCGGCGACCTGCGCTTCGGCGACGCCGTCAAAACCACGCTCATCTTTGCCGCGGTTGTCATCCCATTACAAACGGTCCTGGCCATCGGCATGGCCTTGCTGCTGATGTCCAATCTCCGCGGCGCCGGCTTCTTCCTCTATCTATGGGCCATTCCGCTCGGCATTTCGGACCTCGCCTCCGGCGTCGTGTGGCTGAGCATCTTCACCGACCGCGGCTACATCAATTCGCTCCTGGTTGGACTTGGTCTGTCGGACGCTGGCTATCCGTTTCTGAGCTACGAAAATCCACTCAGCCTTTTCCTGTGTGCCGCCATCGCCGAGCTGTGGCGCGCCACCTCCATCGTCATGGTCATCGTGCTGTCGGGCTTGCAGGTCATTCCAAAGGACTACGGCGAGGCGGCCGAAGTGTTTGGCGCCACGGCCTGGCAACGCTTCCGTCACGTCACCTTGCCAATGCTGCGGCCGAGCCTCCAGGTCGCCCTGATCCTGCGCACGATCCTGGCCTTCCAGGTATTTGCGGTCGTCATTGCGTTGGCCGGTCGCCAGCTACCTGTTCTGGCGGAGGAGGCCTATCACTTCTATTACGACATCCGCAGTCCCAACGTCGCGGCGGCGTACGCCTTGTTGATCATGGCCTTGTCGCTGGTGTTTACCGCGATCTACTTGCGCGTCCTGCGCGTGCGCGACGCCGAGCTTGGGCGGGGCCGTTGACGCATGACCACAGTTGCCGCTCCTGCTGCCCTCAGGCGCCGCCCCGCACCACGCTGGCATCTGTATGCCCTGGCTGTTGTGATCAGTCTGTTCATCCTGGTCCCGATCTACCTCATCGCTGTCGCCGCATTCACCCCCCGCGCCGTCCTGAACGGCTTCCCCAAGCCGGTCGTGCCGGTCGCCGTGTCGATCGACACCATGCAAGCATTTCTCAACACCCGCGGTGTCGGTCAATCGGTCATCAATAGCCTGATCGTCGGCCTCCTGACACTGGTCATGTCAACCGTCCTGGGCGCGCCCGCCGGTTACGCGCTGGCGCGCTTCGCGTTCCGCGGTCGCGATGCGTTTCAGCTGCTGATCCTGATGACTCGCGCGTTCCCGATCGCCATCCTGGCAGTACCGCTGACCGTCACGTTCATTACGTGGGGCCTGTACGACACGCTGCCGGCTGTAGCGCTGGTGCACACCGCGTTGGCGCTACCGACCACTGTTTTGATCACCGCCAGCATCTTCATCTCTGTACCGGTTGACCTGGAGGAAGCCGCCTTGACGCTCGGTTGTACGCCACTGGGGGCTTTCACCCGCGTCGCCCTCCCACTTGCGCTACCGGGCCTTGCGGCGGCCAGCATTTTTACGTTCGTTCTGTCCTGGAACGAGGTCTTTGCCTCGGTCATTCTGACCGTGAGCAATCGCACGCTGCCAGCGCAAGTGCTCTCCTCACTGGGCGATTCGCCTCTCGCCTACCGCTTCGCCGGTGGCTTTGCATTGATTCTGCCAGCGCTGGTGTTCATCTTTTTCATTCGGCGCTACCTGTTCAACATGTGGGGGAGGGTCGTCAGGTGAGCGAAATCCGCATCGAACGCATCAGCAAGACCTACCCGGGCGGCAAGGCGCCGGCCGTTCGCGACATCAGTCTGACGGTCCAGGACAGCGAGTTCATGGTCCTGCTTGGACCGAGCGGTTGCGGCAAGACGACCTTGCTGCGCATGCTGGCGGGACTGGAGTATCCGGACGCCGGGCGCATCGTGATCGGCGATCGCGACGTCACGGATCTGCCGCCGCGCAAACGCGGCATCGCCATGGTCTTTCAGAGTTACGCCGTCTTTCCGCACCTGACCGTATTCGAAAATATCGCGTTCGGCTTGCGCATGCAGAAGCGTCCCGACGCCGAAGTACGGCGACGGGTCAGCCACGCGTCCGGACTGCTGCAGCTAGACCCCTATGTCGAGCGCTACCCGGCGCAGTTATCCGGTGGTCAGCGGCAGCGTGTGGCAGTCGCCCGCGCGATCATCATGGAGCCGGCAGTGCTGCTGATGGACGAGCCGTTGTCGAATCTCGACGCGTTACTACGGCTGCAGTTCCGCGCCGAGCTGAAAAAGCTCGTCAGCGAAGTGAAAACGACGACCGTCTATGTCACCCACGATCAACTGGAGGCACTGAGCCTGGGCGATCGCATCGCCGTCATGCGTGACGGACAAATCATCCAGGTGGCGGAGCCGATGACGGTGTATGATCGCCCGGCAACAGAGTTCGTCGGCAGTTTCATCGGCAGTCCGCCGATGAATTTTCTGCGCGGGACGGCTCAGTCAGAGGGGGCAGCCGTCTTCTCAGTTGCCATCGGCGATCAGTCCTTGCCAGCGCCCGCAGCAGTGGCCGCCCAGACAGGCAGCGACCTGCTCGTCGGTATTCGCGCCGAAAACATCGTGCCGCACGCGTCTGCGCCGGTCGGCACTGGTAGCGCTGGTGCGTTGCGCGCCGAGACGGTAGTCGTCGAGCCACTTGGCTCACACCTGCTGGTGACCGCATCCGTCGCCGGTCAGATCGTGAAAGTGGTCACGCGAACGGACTTTCCGGCGCGCGCCGGCATGGATATCTGGCTCGAGCCGGAACCCGACAAACTCCGCTGGCTGCGCGCTGCTGATGGGATCGCCTTTGGCAACTGAGACATTGCGCGACGCGGCTCTAGCCGTGCTCCAACAGAATGACCTGGGCGGCTGGACCAAGCCGGCACCACGACTCTATCCACACCAGTGGAGCTGGGACAGCGCGTTTATCGCGCTGGGTCTGGCGGACGAAAATCCGGACCGCGCGCTCCGCGAGCTGGAGACGTTGTTCGAAGCGCAATGGGCGGATGGTCGGGTGCCGCATATCGTGTTCAATCCGCAATCGGCCGATTATTTTCCTGGTCCAGAATGGTGGGCCAGCGCGCGGACAAATCACCAGGCGCCGCGCACGACCGCCACGAGTGGATTGATCCAGCCAGCGGTCCACGCGCTGGCATTGCACCACATTCAGCGCGTCGTCTCTGCCAGCGGCTCTGTCCGCGGCGCCTCCGCTGGGTTGTCGGATCGCATCGCCATCCTCTATTCAAAAATGCTGGCGTGGCACCGCTACCTGGCGACGCGCCGCGACCCAACCGGCAGCGGTCTGCTGACGATCTATCACCCCTGGGAAAGCGGGACGGACAATTCCCCGCGTTGGGACGCGGCTCTTGCTCGTCTAGAAGTGGGGCCGCTGCCGGCCTATCAACGCCACGATCTCAAACATGTCGACGACCCATCAGAGCGCCCGACGCACGCCGAGTACGACCGCTATCTATGGCTCGTCGAGCTCCTGAAACTGGCCGGGTACGACGACCAGGTGATCCAGCAGGACTACCCGTTCCAGATACGCGACATCCTGATGAGCGGCATCTTCGCCGCCGCCTCACATGCCCTGGCCGATGTCGCCCGCACACTGTCCCGCCCGTCGGCAGAAATCGCGGAGCTCGACACGATGTGCGACCGCACGTCCGCGGCCGTGTCAGCCGCCTGGGACACCGACCTCCAGGTCGCGCTCGACTACGACGTGGTGGCCAGCGAAGCCGTCGCAGTCCAAACCTGCGCCGGGCTGGCTCCACTGCTGCTGCCCGACGTGTCCTCTGCGCTGTTATCAACGGTCGTCACCCGTCTGGAAGGCGAAGGCTTCGCCGGTGCCAAAGGCCTGAAATTCGCCGTGATCCCCAGCACCGTCCCAGGGACGCCGGGCTTTCAGTCCCGTTCCTACTGGCGTGGCCCCAGTTGGCCAGTAGCCAACTGGCTGTACTGGTGGGGCCTCCGTGAACACCATCAACAGGAACCCGCCGCCCGTCTCCGCGCCGCCAATCTAGCGCTCCTCGAACAACCGAACGCCCGCTTGGCCGAGTACTTCGAGCCCTTCACCGGCGAACCGCTCGGCTCGTTAGACCAATCCTGGACCGCGGCAGTAGTCCTCCACTGGCTCTCGCACGAGTAATACGGCTCAGAGTTGATCAAGCTGCGGCCCGGATACGCCGTACGGTTCGAGGAGCCCCCGCCAGGCTCGCCCGAAAAGTACTATTCAGCACAGAGCGGCGCTAGGATAGCCGCTGTGGTGGTGCATCTAACCCCTCCAGACCTGGGCGCGGAAATCGGCCTGACCTTCCCCAGCCTGTACGCCGGCCAGCGCGTCTACGCCGCCGACGACCTGCCCACCCTCGCCATCGCCGACATCCCCCAGCGGGTCAAGGCCGCGCTCCAGCCAATCCTGACGCGCATCAAACCCAATCAGCGCGTGGGGATCACCGCTGGCAGCCGAGGCGTCGCCAACATGCCGGCTGTCCTCCGCGCCTGCGGCGAAGCGATCCGGGCAGTCCAGGGCGAGCCGTTCATCATGCCCGCCATGGGCAGCCACGGCGGCGCAACCGCCGACGGCCAGCGCGACGTCCTGGCCGGCTACGGCATCACCGAACAGACCGTCGGCATGCCAGTCATTTCCTGCATGGACGTCGCCGAAATTGGTCAGATCGACGGCGTGCCCGTCTTCATGAGCACCACCGCCCTCGAAGCGGACCATGTGCTGCTGGTCAACCGCGTCAAACCCCACACCGATTTCCGTGGGCCGGTCGAAAGCGGCCTGGCCAAAATCTGCGCCATCGGTCTGGGCAAACAGCGCGGCGCGCAAACCATCCACAGCTACGGCACGCGAGGGCTGCACGACCTGATGCCTGCCGCCGCGCGCTGCATCGTCACCACCACGGGCAAAATCCTGGGTGGGGTGGCGATCATCGAGAACGCGTACGACCAGACGGCCGATATTGGGGTCGTCGAAGCCGATGGCATCGCCGGCGCCGCCGAAGAAGCCCTGCAGCGCCGCGCGAAAACGCTCATGGGTGGTCTGCCATTTGACAAGCTCGACGTGTTGATCGTCGACGAAATGGGCAAAAACGTGTCGGGCACGGGTATGGACACCAACGTGCTCGGGCGCATGTTCGTACCGGGTGTTCCCGAGGACAGTGGGCCGCGCATCACCGCCGTCGTGGTCCTCGACCTGACCGAGCCGAGCCACGGCAACGCCACGGGTATCGGCCTGGCCGATTTCACGACCGAGCGGGTGGTGTCCCAGGTGGACTGGCAGGCGACGTATATGAACGGCTACACGTCCGGGACTGGTGGCTTGCTGCGTAACCGTATCCCGAACGTGCTGCAGAACGACCGTGCCGCCATCGCCACGGCGATCCGCATGTGCGGTCAGCCCGATCTGACGCAGCTACGGGTGGCGCGCATCAAGAACACGCTGCTGGCGTCGTTTGTCGAGTTCAGTCCGACGCTGCTCGAGGAAGCCAGCGCGGCCGGAGTCGAAGTGACGCGCTCACCGCAGCCGCTGCAATTCGACGCGTCGGGCCGCCTGCTCTAGGCCTGCGTCTCTCGGCCGTCCGTCACCGCGCATTGGCGGCCGGGCGATCTCCATTTCCGATCGCCGCCTCGCCCCGCCGCGTCGCGGCTGGCCAAGCCTGATCCGTCACGATGCTCGCATCCGCGCCGGCTGGACGGCCGCACTGCTCGGAGGCGGCCGCGTCCCTTCTTCGCGCAAGGCCGGTACCCGCGCCAGCGCTGCCGCACTCGATGCGGCAAACACGCCCCCGCCGACCGCCAGCGCCGCGCCAATCCCAATCACCGCGCCGAGCGAGCCGACCACCAACGCACCCATCGACATCCCGCCCTGGACCACGACCGTCGACAGCCCCATAACCCGCCCGCGCAGCTCGTCTGGCGTATGGGTGTGGTACAGCGCCGACCCCATCGTGACAAATAGCTGCGAAGCAAACGACACGCAGTACGCCAGCATCACCGCCGGCCACAGGGACTGCTGCAGTCCGAAAGCGACCAGCAACCCACCCAGCACGATACCCGCACCCGAAAAAACCACCCCACGGCGGCGCAGTGCGCCGAGCGAAGCCGTACCAAACGCGCCACTCAGCGCCCCAATCCCAGCCGCGGTCATGATGTACGACAGGTCCCGCGCATCCCCGCGCAGCGCATCGTGAACAAAGGCGGGAAAGAGGAGCTGAAACGGTCGAGCCAGGACGTTGCCGAGCAGCCCCAGTAGCATCGCCCAGCCGACGGTCGGGTCGCGCCAGACGAAGGAAAAACTCTCCTGCAGCGACCGCAGTGGACTCACCGCTGGTCGTCCATCAGAAACGGACGGCATCGGGCTCGAGCTGAAGATGGCGTAGATCAGCGCAAGAAACGACAGCGCGTTCAAAACCATCAGCCCGCCGACGCCGATCGGACCAATGAGAAACCCGCCGATCATCGGCCCGATGAACTGCGCCACGTTGAAGGACATCGAGTTGAGTCCCACCGCGCTGACCCAGGCCCGACGCGGCACGAGACGCGGAAATACGGTCTGCCGGGTGGCGCCGTCGAAAGCCTGGGCGATCGCTGAGAGCATGGTTAGCCACAGCACAAGGCCAATCGTGATGCGGTCGGTCAGCGTCAGCCAGGCCAGGATGATGGAAACGATGGCCCAGTAGACCTGGACGATCATGAGCAATCGGCGACGGTCGACGCGGTCTGCGATGACCCCTGCAGCCAGTCCAGCGAAGAGGACCGGCACGCCTCGCGCGAGGCCAACCAGGCCGAGATAGACAGGCACCAGCTGCGGCGCGTTGTCCCGTTCGGCGAGCTGGACGATGAGCCAGCC
>DASYKL010000189.1:0-18620 GCA_035995405.1 Chloroflexota bacterium | reverse complement strand
CATTGAGGCGACGGGTGCGCTGGAAGAGCTGCGCCTGAAGCCTGGCGAGCGGCTCCAGCAAGCGGCTGCGCGGCTGTACATTGTGACCAGCGGTCAAGGGCAGCTCGTCCGGGAAGGCCCAGGCGGGCACGAGATTCTGCTCGGCGTGCTCGGCCCGGGGAACGTCATGCGCGATGGCGGGACACTGGTCGCCGATACACCAGTCGAGCTCCTGGCTCTGCCAAACGGAAAAATCTGACCCGTCACCCGTCAGTAGGTTCGCCCACGCTGGCGGGCGATGTCGAACCGCGCCGTCTTCGCCACGGCCATCACCGTCATCACCCCCGCTTGGACCGGGTCACTGACCACCAGGTCAGCGGCTCCAGGCGCCGAACCAGCCATGTTCAGGCTCACCACCAGGATGCCTTTCTGGCGCACCTCGTGGACCGCGCGGGTGATCTCCCCACCCATGAGCGCGCCAGCCAGGACCAGCGCCACCGCGCGCGGCAGTCGCGGCACAGCGCGCACCGCATTGGCCAGATTTTCTTCGCCGACGATCGGGATGGTGTCGATGCTGATCTTCTCGCCGCGGATGTTGTGGCGGTCGGCTTCAGCAATCGCGCCGAGCGCCACCTGGCCAACCTGGGCGCCGCCGCCGATGACGATGATGCGCTTGCCGAATACTTCGAGCATCGATGGCACCCGTTCGACACTGGTCACCACCTCGAGTCGTTCCAGGTCGCGAATCACGGCTTCTTCATCGTCCGCCGCGTAGAGCTCCCAGAAAATCGCGCTGCGATCGCCCCGCTCGAGGATGTCCACCGACGCGATGTACGCACCGTGGCGGACGATGACGCTGGTCATCTCGTGCAGAACGCCGGCGCGATCGACGCCGCGGCAGACGATCGCTAGCGGTGGCGTATTGCTGGTTGCATCAGCCGGCAATTCGGACACGTTATTCGTGCACGCGCAGGACGCTGCCGACGCTTTTGACCACGGCCATCTGGCGCAAGGTCGAGATGGCGTCCTGGACTGCTGCTTCGCTGGCGGTGTGGGTGGTGAGGACGATCTCTGCGCCGGGCACGTCGTCGCCGAGGACCACCGACTCTTTCTGGACAACGCTGGCCAGGCTGATGCCGCGATCGCCGAGGACCGTCGCGATTGAAGCCATGACGCCAGGCCGATCGAGCGTCAGCACGCGCAGGAAATAGCGCGTCTTGAGCAGACTCATTGACCGCAACGCGGGCGCCTGGCGGGACATCTGATGGGTGGCGCGAGTGGCGCTGGTACCAAGCGCAATCAGATCGGCGACAACGGCGCTGGCGGTCGGCTCGGAGCCAGCGCCGCGGCCGTAAAACAGCGCCGAGCCGATCAGGTCACCCTCGACTTCGACCGCGTTGAACGAGCCGTCCACGCTCGCCAGCATCGATCCGCGATGAACCAATGAGGGATGTACGCGGGCTTCGACCTGGCCGTCGACCAGGCGTCCAATCGCGAGCAATTTGACCTTGTAGCCCATCTCGGCGGCGTACAGGATGTCCCGCTGCGAGACGTGACTGATCCCCTCGCGCCAGATTTGCTCCGGCATGACCGGTGCGCCGAAAGCGAGTGACGCCAGAATGGCGAGCTTGTACGCGGCATCCCAGCCTTCCACGTCGTTGGTCGGGTCGGGCTCGGCATAGCCGAGGTCCTGGGCTTCTTTGAGGGCGTCCGCAAAGCTCGCGCCACTGTCGGTCATGCGCGTCAGGATGTAATTGGTGGTGCCATTGACGATGCCGACAACGCTGCTGATGTCGTTGGCCGCCAGGTCGAGCTGAAACGGCCCGATCAGCGGAATGCCGCCGCCAACGCTCGCTTCATAGGCCACTGTCACGCCGCGCTGATTGGCTGCTTTAAGGATGGTCGGGCCATGCTTGGCCATCACTTCTTTGTTGGCCGTCACCACGTGCTTGCCGCGCTCGATTGCTTGCAGGATCAACTGCCGCGCTGGCTCTTCGCCGCCAAGCACCTCGACGATCACATCGACGTTCGGGTCATCAAGCACCGCTTGGGGGTCGGTTACCAGGGAGGCGGAAACGTCGACGCCACGCGGTTTGTCGAGATCGCGCACCAGTACGCGACAAATCTGTACCGGCCGGCCGATACGGCGCTCGAGCGCTTCATGTTTCGCCAGCAGCACCCGCGCCACGCCGGTGCCGACGGTGCCCAGGCCAAGCAGGCCAACGCCCAGGGGGCGAACAGTATTCACGCCTCGGTTTTAGCGGGCGGACGCTTTCTCAGGCTCGTCAACGGGCACCTCCGCCCCCGGGACGCTGTGGGCTGCCTCGGCGGCGATGCTCGCTTGCTTGGGCGCAACTTTCCAAAATTGACCGCGATGGACATCCCACAGATCGAGCACGGCTTCTGCTCGACGGCTGCCCGTCTTCTCGAAGTGCTCGCGGACCAGCTCGTAGACCAGCGACAGCTCCTCGGAGTCCATCAGGCGTGAGGCCTGGACAAGCTCGTCGTTCAGGCGCGTCGGAAAATCGCCCGTTTCGTCCAGCACGTAGGCCACACCGTTGGTCATGCCCGCGCCGAAGTTACGGCCCGTCTCACCCAGCACCAGCACGGTCCCACCGGTCATGTATTCACAACCATGATCGCCGACGCCTTCGACGACAGCCGTGGCGCCCGAGTTGCGTACGCAGAATCGCTCGCCGGCGCGGCCGGCCGCGAACAGCCGACCACCCGTCGCCCCGTACATGACGGTATTGCCCACGATGGTGTTCTTGTGCGGCGCGAAGCGAGCCATGTCGGCGGGCATCAGGACGATCTCGCCACCACTCATGCCTTTACCCAGGTAGTCGTTGGCCTCGCCTTCCAATGTCAGCGACATGCCGGCGGTGGTGAATGCGCCGAACGACTGGCCGGCGCTGCCCACGAAGCGCACTTCGAAAAACGGCAATGGCTTGATGCCGCCACTCGGACCGGGCGCGCTGGCTTGCAGGCGACCGGCGCCGATTTCGCCAGCGATTCGCGCGCCGACCGATCGATCGCGATTGCGGATCATGCGCGCGGCTTTGAAGCGCGGAGCCTCGGCCAGAACGGCTTGCGCCTCGGCAAGCAGCGCTTCGTCAAGCGGCGCCTGATCTTCGGGTCGATCGTTGCGAGACTGGGTACAGCGGCGCGGCAACGTGCCACCTGGATCGGGATTGGCTAACAGCGCACTCAGATCCACGCCATTGAACGTCCGTGCCTGTCGTAGTAAATCGACGCGACCAGTCGCTTCGTCGATCGTGCGCAAGCCGAGACTGGCCAATAGCTCGCGAATCTCTTCAGCCAGGTGGACAAAGAACGAGATGACCTGATCAGGCGTGCCTTTGAACTTGGCCCGCAAATCGGCACGCTGCGTCGCGATGCCCGTGGGGCACGTGTTCAGATGACATTGGCGGGCCATATCGCAACCAATGGCGACCAGGCTGGCCGTGCCGAAGCCGTACTCTTCTGCGCCCAGCAAGGCCGCGATGACCACGTCACGGGCGCGCCTCAGACCGCCGTCTGTGCGCAGGCGGATGCGATCGCGCAGGCCATTGCGCACCAGGACCTGCTGCGTTTCGGCGACCCCTAGCTCCCACGGGCTGCCGGCGTGCTTGATGCTCGTGAGCGGGCTAGCGCCCGTGCCGCCGTCATAACCCGAGACCAGCACATAATCGGCGTAGGCCTTGGCGACCCCTGCGGCGACGGTTCCGACGCCTGCTTCTGAAACCAGCTTGACGCCGACGCGGCCGCGCGGGTTGACCCGCTTCAAGTCGTAAATCAGCTGGGCCAGGTCTTCGATGGAGTAGATGTCGTGGTGTGGCGGCGGTGAGATCAGCGAGGTGCCAGGGACCGCATGTCGTAGGCGGGCGATCAGATCGGTGACCTTGTGGGCCGGTAGCTGGCCGCCTTCGCCCGGCTTGCTGCCCTGGGCCATCTTGATTTCCATCTCTTCGGCGTTCGCCAGATAACGGGCATTGACACCGAAGCGGGCCGAAGCAACCTGTTTGATCTTGTTGTCGCGGCGATCACCGTTGTCAGTGGGCCCGTAGAACGAAGGATCTTCACCACCCTCACCGGAGTTGGAGCGAGCGCCGATGCGGTTCATGCCGACAGCGAGCGTCTCATGTGCCTCAGGGCTGAGCGCGCCGAGGGACATGGCGGTACAGACGAAGCGCTTGACGATCTCCGTCCAGGGCTCCACTTCATCCACTGGCACTGCTGGTCCGGCCGGCAGGATTTCGAGCAGATCACGCAAGGTCGACGGTTGTTCGACCGGCTCGGTCAGGCGTGTGTAGTCCGCCCAGGCGTCGGCCTGGCCGTTGGCCAGACCCTTGTGCATGGCTCGTACGACTGCTGGCTCCCAGGCGTGGCGCTCGCCTTCGCGGCGGAAGCGCACCAGCCCGTAATCCGGCAGCTTCTGCAGCTCGGGGGTGCCGAACGCTTCCGCGTGCCGCTGGAGCACTGGCCGCGCCAGATCCTCGAAGCAGAGGCCGCCGATCCGATTCGGCGTGCCGGCGAAGCACTGCCGCACAACCCCTTCATCGAGCCCGAGACACTCGAATATCTGCGCTCCGCGATAGCTCGACACGGTCGAGATCCCGATCTTGGACATGATCTTCAAAAGACCTTTGTGGGCGGCCTTGAGGTAGTTGTGCTCGGCCGTTTCGGGATCGGGGTATTCCTTGCGCGGATCGTCCTCGCCGAGGGTCCGCGCGGATTGCAGTGCCAGCCAGGGGCAGACGGCGCCAGCACCAAAGCCGACAAGCGCCGCCAGGTGATGGACGTCGGTGGCATCCCCGGCGTCAACGATCAGGTCGACCATGGTGCGCAGCCCGGTATCCAACAAGCGGTGGTGGACGGCGCCTAGCGCCAGCAGCATCGGGATAGGCGCGCGGCTCGGACCAATCTGGCGATCCGACAGGATCAGCAGCTGGGCGCCGTTGCCGGCTGCGAGCTCGGCCGTTTGGCACAGGTCGCTGATCGCCGACTCGAGGTCGCTCGGGCCGAGGTCGACCGGGAAGGTGCAATCGAGATCGACGCACGTGAGGCCGGCCTGACCACGGATGGCGGCCAGCGTGGGCTCGTCGATGATCGGCGACGACAGCTCGATCAGGTGTTGCTGCGGCCCATCGACTTGCAGCAGGTCAGGTTTGGGGCCGAGCCAGGTCCGCAGGCTCATGACCAGCGACTCGCGCAGTGGGTCGATCGGCGGGTTGGTGACCTGGGCAAAGCGCTGGCGGAAGAAGGCGTAGACCGAGCGCGGGGCACGGCCGAACGGCGCAACGGGGGTGTCGTCGCCCATCGACCACACCGCATCGAGTCCCTCGGCTCCCATGGGCCTCAGGACGATCTTGAGGTCTTCGCTGGAGTAGCCGTGCGCTCGCTGCAGCGTTGCCAGCGGCTGGGAGTCTTCCGCTTTGAGCGGTGGCTGATGCGAGGCGACGATGGTTGGCGCGAGCTCATAGCTCATCAGCCACGATTTCCATGGCCGCTCTTCGGCGAGCTCACGTTTCAGGTCAGCGTCGTGCAAAATCTGATGCCGCTCGAGGTCCAACGCGAACATCTGGCCCGGGCCAAGGCGACCTTTCTCGACGATCCGATAGTCGTCCAGCTCGATCGCGCCAACTTCCGACCCCGCCACAACCAGCCCTTCGGCAGTCACTTTGTAGCGACAGGGGCGCAGACCGTTGCGATCGAGCGCGGCGCCGACGAAGCGGCCATCGGAGAACGCAAGCCCGGCTGGGCCATCCCAGGGCTCGACGATCGGCGCGTGGTAGCGATAGAAGGCTTGCACCTCCGGCGACAGGCTGGCGTTGCCTTCCCACGCCGCCGGCATCAGCACGCTCAGCGCATGCAGGACGTTGCGTCCGGAGCGTTCCAGCAGGTGCAAGGCTTCGTCAAGACTGGTCGAGTCCGAGCCTTCGGCCCAGATCACCGGGCGCACTTCAGCCGGCAAACGCGCCTCACGGGCCTGCATCCAGGCTCGGTTGCCTAGCAGCGTATTGATCTCGCCGTTATGGGCGAGCAAGCGGAACGGCTGGGCGAGCTGCCAGGTGGGGAAGGTGTTGGTTGAGTAGCGCTGGTGGTAAACGGCCAGACCGCTTTGATAGTCGGGGTCGCGCAGGTCGGGGTAGAAGGACGGTAGCTGGTGCGCGGCGAACAGGCCTTTGTAGACCAGCGTGCGACAGGACAGCGACGCGACGTAGAAGCCTTGCTCCATAAAGCCAGCGCGGGCGGCCGTACGTTCGACGTCTTTGCGGGCCAGATACAGAGCGTGCTCGAAGGCGTCGTAATTGCGGGACGAGTCGCGCGGGACGATCAGCGCCTGGCGGATACGCGGCAGGGTCGAGCGAGCGCCGGCGCCAAGCTGCTCCGGGTCGATCGGGACATCGCGCCAGCCCAGCAAGCGCAGACCGGCGGTTTCGAGAGCGGCCTCGACGATGCCCTCGCTGGCGGCCTGTATGTCGGCAGGCGGCAGGAAGACCATGCCGACGCCGAGCAAATCGGTCTCTTCGAGGCGGCCGAAGCCGAGGCGTTCGATCTCGCGGGCGAGGAACCGTCGCGGCACCTGGGTAAGGACGCCAGAGCCGTCACCGCTCTTGCCGTCGGCTGCTACGGCACCACGATGGCTGAGATTGGCGACTGCTTCGACGGCTTTGGCGACGATGTCGTGCCCTGGACTACCGCTGAGTCGCGCCACGAAGCCGACGCCGCAGGCGTCGTGTTCGAACCGGGGGTCATACAGACCGCTAGCTCGCGGGAGAAGGAACGATTGCTGGTCTGCCACCTGCCACCTGGTGAAATCACGAAATAAAAAAAGACCGGCGTGTCTGTCTTCGACACGTCGGCCACACGAGCTCGCGCGGCTGAGCTTACGGTCGTCGCCCCGCCAGCGGAGGGACACACCGTCTGCCCACGAGGATGCTCCGTCGATCCCCGCGAGTAACACATCTTAAGGGTTTGCCCCGTTTGGTGTCCAGAGCCCGCGCATACGCTTCGCGCGTCCGGGCGAGACTCGCAAGTTTGGGGCGTGCGCTTGTATTAAAAGCCTTGAATGGCCCAGCGGACGTTGCTCGCAGTGCACGCCCACCCTGATGACGAGACGATCACCATGGGCGGCACGCTGGCGCGCTATAGCGCTGCCGGCGTGCGCGTCATCGTCGTTACTTGCACGACCGGCGATCTGGGCGACGTGCGCGACGCGTCGCTCCTGGCAGACGCAGCCGGCGTCGGCGGTTTACGCCAGCGCGAACTCGAAGCAGCGGCACAGCGGCTGGGCGTCAGCCGCGTCGTCCAATTGGGCTATGCCGATTCGGGGATGGCCGGCTGGCCGAATAACCGTGCGCCAGGCGCTTTCTTCGGTGCGGACCTGGGGGAGGCCGCGAGCCGCCTCGTCGAGGTGATCCAGGCAGAGCGGCCGCAGGTGCTTGTCGCCGCCGACGAAACAGGCGGTTACGGCCATCCCGACCACGTCAAATCACACCAGGTCGCCGTCGCGGCGTACGGCGCCAGCGGCGCTGCGCGGTCCTCCAAGTTCTACTTCGTGCGATTCCCGCTGCCCTGGTCGCGCGAGTTTGTCCGGTCGCTGCGCGCCGTCGGCATCGATGCTCCAGGCAGCGCGCCTTGTGGCGCCGACGCCGGCCCTGAGGTGACCGAGATTGGCGTACCCGACTCCTACGTCACCGCCCAGATTGACGTAACGGACTACGTAGCGAGCAAGTGCGCTGCGCTGGCGTGCCACCGCTCACAGATGCCGCCTGATTCGTTCTTGATGCGCATCCCGCCCGAACTTGCCGCCCGCCTGTGGTCCACCGAGTTCTACTCCCGCGAAGCAGGGCCGGATGGCGCGACGCCAGGTGAGCGAGAAACCGATCTCTTCGCCGGCCTAGCGAACTCCTAGGCCCCCACTATGCCGGTTGATGTCGTTTCGGCGGTCAACACCCTGGCGTGGATGCTGTTCGGCGCCGCCATTCTCGGGGCCCTCGCCCTGCGGGCCCATCTGCCGTACGCCGTCGCGCTGGTGCTTGGCGGCATCCTCGCCGAGGAAACGCACCTGCTGGTCCTGCCGCAGCTCGAGCCAAGCGTCCTGCTGTTCGTCTTTCTGCCGCCATTGCTGTTCGATGCGGCCTTTCGGCTCGATGACAAAGAGTTACGCACGGTCGCTCGCCCCGTCGCCCTGTTGGCCATTCCGGGCACGGTCGCGACTGCCGCGATCGTCGCGCTCGTGCTCGTCCTGACGCTGCACCTGCCCCTGGCGCTCGCGTTTTTGTTTGGCAGCATCGTTTCGGCGACTGACCCGGTCGCTGTGATCGCCGTGTTTCGTGGGCTCAATGCGCCGAACCGCCTGAGTGTCATCGCTGAAGGCGAGAGCCTGATCAACGACGGCGTCGCGATCACGCTCTACACGGTCGCGCTGGGCCTGACCACGGCTGGTTCGGCCGACATCCCCGCGGCGCTTGGCTTTTTCCTCCGCGAGGTCGTCGGCGGGGTGGCAATTGGCGTAACGCTCGGACTGGCGTTCTCACGTCTGACCGCCACGGTCGACGATCACCTGATCGAGATGACGCTGTCAACCGCGCTGGCCTACGGGAGCTTCCTGGTGGCGCAGTCACTCGAGACGTCCGGCGCCCTGGCATGCGTCGCGGCAGGGTTGATCCACGGCAGCTACGGTCGGCAGGTCGGTATGTCGGAGAATACGCGGCGGCTGCTCGACGACCTGTGGGAATACTTTGGGTTTGTCGCGAATGCGATCGTGTTCTTGCTCGTCGGGTTTACGACCAATCTGGCAAGCCTGGTCTCGGCCGCTGGGCCGGTGGGCGTCAGTATCTTGGCCGTGGTGCTGTCAAGGGCGGTCGTCATTTTCGGGCCGCCAGTGGTTGTGGCGGCGAAGTATCTGGCGACGTCGCAAGCGGAACGGGCGGTTTTGTTCTGGGGTGGCTTGCGAGGGGCACTCACCATCACCCTGGCGCTGGCCTTGCCGCCGACTTTGGCTAATCGGGAATTGCTGATCGCGATGGCCTTTGGCGTCGTGTTGTTCAGCCTGGTGGTGCAGGGGGTGACACTGACGCTGGTGGTTCAACGGGCTGGCTTAGCCCGCACGCCGTAGCATGGTGGTCTGATGTGCTCGACGGACGGTGACCACTCTGAGACTTCGGCTCCGAACGCATTTCTCGCCAATTGGCGACAGCCAGGGCCGTTAGGTTGGAAGATTCAGCGGACGCTGGTGAACACAGGCATCAAGATGCTGAGACGACAGCGCTGCTGCGGCAACGGCGGCGAGCCGGGGTGTTGAGAACCTCGCGGGCCAGCGCCAGCGCCTCAGTCTGAAGCGTAGCTCGAACTCTCCAGCGACTACCGTTCCAGGGTTGAACCCGTACGCTGCACCGCCGCCGGACGCCTACTTCATAGCGAAGGAGACGGAGTTCACTGCGCCGCGATGGCCGCCTTGTTCCCGCGTAGGACGTACTTCTGGATCTTGCCCGTCGCCGTCTTAGGCAGCTCATCAACGAACGTTACGCTGTGCGGCGCTTTGAAATGGGCCAGGCGATCTCTCGTAAATTGTTTGAGCTCATCGGGTGAAGCGTTCGCGCCAGGCTTGAGGATGACGAATGCGTGCGGCGCCTCGCCCCATTTCTCGTCTGGCAGCCCAACGACCGCGGCCTCCTGGACCGCCGGGTGCCGTAGCAACACCCCTTCGACTTCGACCGACGAGATGTTCTCGCCGCCGCTGATGATCACGTCTTTGATGCGGTCGCGAACTTCCACATAGCCATCGGGATGGATGACCGCCCCGTCACCCGTGTGAAACCAGCCGCCAGCCAGTGCTTTCGCAGTCGCCTCGGGATCGTTGTAGTAGCCCTTCATAACCACATTGCCGCGGACGACGATCTCGCCCATGTGCTGGCCGTCCCAGGGCACCTCGTGACCCCCTTCGTCGTGCACCGTCAGCTCGCCAGATGTGATCAGCTCGACGCCCTGTCGCGCCTTCAACGTCGCGCGATTCTCAGGTGACAGCTGCAAGTGCTCAGGGCGCTGCTCACAGATCGTGATGAACGGCGCGGTCTCGGTCAGTCCGTAGACGTGGATGATCTCCCAGCCAAACTCGCCTTCGACACGTGCAATCGTCGCCGCGGCCGGCGCGGCGCCGGCCGTGAAGACGCGCACGCCCTGTTTGACTTCGCCGCGGTCGGCGGCTGGCGCATTGGCCAGCGAGATGAGGACCGTCGGCGCGGCGCACAGGACGGTGGCCTGCTCTTCGCGCATGAGGTCGAAGACGCGCTTGGGCTCGACGCGGCGCAGGCAGAGATGCCGTGCGCCTGTGGCGGTCACCAGCCAGGTGAATGTCCAGCCGTTGGCGTGGAACATCGGCAAGGTCCACAGGTAGCTGTCGGCAGGGGTGATCGAGGCGTGGACCAGCGTGCCGACCACGTTCATATAGGCATTGCGGTGGGTGATCATCACGCCCTTGGGGCGAGAGGTCGTGCCGCTGGTGTAGTTGATGGTCAGAAGATCGGTCTCGGCGATCTCTGGCTTGAGGTACTCGGGCTTGGCATTGTGTAGCAGTCCTTCGTAATCGAGCCAGCGCGGGCGGCCGGCGCCGCCTTCCAGGGCGACGAAGTGCTGCACGTTCGGGATCTGGTCACGGATGGAGTCGACGGCGTCGAGGTAGTCGGCCTGGACGCAGACGACGGTTGCTCCGCTGTGGCCGATGATGTAGGCAAAGTCGTCGGCGGTCAGACGGTAGTTGATCGGGACCAGGACCGCGCCGAGCTGCGGAACGGCGTAGAAGGATTCGAGCTGGGCGTGGGTATTCGGAGCGATGTACGCCACGCGGTCGCCGTGACCGACCTTGAGTTGTTGTTGCAGGACGGCGGACCAGCGATCGCAGCGATCGAAGAATTGGCCGTAGGTTAGCCGGATGTCGCCATCAACAACGGCTTCCCGAGAGGAATACAGCCGCCGCGCCCGGCGGGCGAACTCGAGTGGCGTCAGCGCCAGTTCCATGGTGAGCGCCAGGATATACCCGCCGGGTGCGAGGGACTACCGGTCGGGCGGCTGATCCGTGCTGTTCTACCTCAGGCTCATGCCGAGGATGCTGTAGCCCGCGTCTACCATCAGGATCTGGCCAGTTACGTTCGAGGCAAGGTGACTGGATAAATACAGCGCGGCGTTGCCTACGTCTTCGGCTGAGATGTTTCGACGCAGCGGGGCGTTTTTCTCGGTGTGGTCTTCCATCAGGGTGAAACCCGTGATCGAGCGGGCAGCGAGCGTGCGGACTGGCCCTGCGGAGATGGCGTTCACGCGGATGTTGCGCGGACCTAGCTCGTACGCCAGGTAGCGGACCTCGGTTTCGAGCGCTGCTTTGGCTACTGCCATGATGTTGTAGTTCGGGTACGTCCGCTGCGAGGCGTTGAAGGTCATCGTCACGATCGACCCACCACCAGCTTTGTCCATCAGCGGCGCGGCCCGTTTTGTCATCGCCACCAGCGAGAATGCGCTGATGTCCAACGCGGTCAGGAAGTCGGCTCGTTGGGTCTCAGCGAACGGGTGCTCGAACGTCTGTGGCGGCGCGTACGCCACGCTGTGGACCAGGATGTCGAGGCCACCCCAGGCCTGATCGACGGCGTCGAAGACACGGTCGAGGTCTTCGTCGCGGGTCACATCGGCAGGGACAACGAGTGGGCTGTTGACGGTGGCGGCGAGGTCGCGAACGCCTTGTTCGATCCGTTCGCCCTGAAACGTGAAGGCAAGCTGCGCGCCTTCTCGGGCTAGCGATTGGGCAATGGCCCAGGCAATGCTTCTGCGGTTGGCCACGCCAAATACGAGCGCGCGGCGGCCGTTGAGGAGCGACATGGAGCCAGGGTAGTGGGTTCTGGGTTCTGGGTGTAGGCGACAATGCCGTAACCCCACGCCTGGGACGCAATACCATTGAGGTGATGTCGCGGCTTGTCTCAGTCAACACCAATGACAACAAAGAGTTCCGCAAGCTGCCGCGAAACGAAGGGCATCTGGTCGCCAATTTTGGGCTGCAAGGTGATCGGCATGCCGGGCGGCCCCGTCGGCAGGTCAGCATCCTGAACGCCGAAACGGTCACCGAGCTGGCCGCCCGCGGCATGCCCGTTGAACCCGGCATCCTCGGCGAGAACATCACCGTCGAAGGCGTGCCTGTAATGGAGCTGGAGAACGGTGCGCGGCTGCGCATCGGCGAGGCCGAGCTGGAAATCACCGGCGACCGCCCGGCGTGCAAAGAAATGCTCGAAATTCATGCTGATGCGCTGAAGGCTATGGTGGGTCGCGCCGGTAAGATGGCGCGGGTAGTCAGAGGCGGCACGGTCCGGCCTGGCGATCCAATCGAGCTGGTTGGAGAGGCCGATGGTTTTGCCCGCGCCGCACGCGCTCACCCCGCGACAGCCGAGTAGCGACATTTCGACCCCGCAAGCCGACACACTCGGCAGGCAATCTGGGTACCCGCCGCGGCGGATTTACTCGGTGGCCGGGGTTCCACCTGAGATTCAGGCGTATGCCCTGGCCAAATACTCGCGCTCGAGCCAGGGCATGCTCGAAAGCATTCAGGAGCTCAGTGCGCAAAAGGCCGAGCAGTTCCTCGACACGTTCTATTTCCAGTACGGCCACCGCTCGATCGCCGACCTGGCGCACCTGGTGTTTGGCCTGGAGCAGATCTCGATCCTGGCCGCGATTGCGGTGGTGGACGAGCCGGTCTGGGACGGCCAGGAGCGCAGCACGCGTTATCAGCCGTTTCGCAAGACGGGTTGGCACCTGCCGGCCGAAGTCGCCGGCTCGACGGCTGAAGGGCTGTTTGCCCAGACCGCTGAAGGCCTGTTCGGCGCATATGAAGGTTTGAGCGCAGCGCTGCTCGAGCACCTCATCGATGCGGTGCCGCGGCCGCCTGAGTTGAGCGAGGGCACGTATCGGCGGACGCTGCGGGCCCGTGCATTCGATGTGGCGCGGTCGTTGCTGCCATTGGCGACCCATACGAGCGTGGGCCAGATCGTCTCGGCCCGGGTCCTGGAGCGTCAGATCGGCCGCTTGCTGGGCTCGCCATACGCCGAGATGCGAGCTGTCGGACAAGAGCTGAAAGCGTCCTGCCAGACGCCGTCGCAGGCGCCGCTGTCGGCTGAGCCGCAGCCGGCGGCCGCGCCGACGCTCGTCAAGTACGCCGAGGCCTCGTCGTATCCGGCCCATGTAGCCAGGGAGCTGGGCCAGGCGGCCGCGACGTTGCTGGCTGATCTGGGCCAGCCGGATCGCTCGGTCGCCGTGCAGCTAGGCGAGCCGGAAGCGGACCCTTTGCGCGAGATCGCCGCGACGCTGCTGTATCGCCACGACGCGGCCGGTCGCAGCTACCGGCAAATCCAGGAGGTCGTCAGGGGCCTGCGCCAGGCGCAAGTGGAAGAGCTGTTCGACTTATCGCTGGCGGAGCGCGGCCGACACGACGAGCCGCTCCGCGAGCACCGCGCCGGCTATGCCCTGGCGTTCGACGTCCTGGTCGACCTGGGCTCATTCCGAGACCTGCACCGCCATCGGCGTTGTATCCAGATCCAGCAGCCGTTGACGTGGAGCCACGCGTTTGAAACGCCCGAGGAAATCTTCGAGCGCGGGCTGGGTCCACGGGCTGCATTCGGCGCGCTTGAAGCTGGGCTCGGCGACACGTATGTGGAGACCCTGTCCAAGGCCGAACGCGTCGCGGCGACCATAGGCCAGTCTGCGCCGTTAGCGGCGGACTACTTGTTGCCGCTGGCGTATCGAACGCGCTGCCTGTTCAAGATGGATTGGGCCGAAGCTGCGTATGTCATCGAGCAGCGCACGCAGCCGCAAGGCCATTTCTCGTACCGCCGCGCAGCCTGGGGCATGTACGAAGCGCTGTCAGCCCGCTTCCCAAAACTCGCCGAGCCCATCCGTGCGACTGATCCGAACGGGCCGTTAGACCTGCTCAGGCGCTGAGCGGTGACCGCCCTGGCCGGTCTCCGCGTGCTCGACCTCACGCGCCTGCTGCCCGGACCGTTCTGCACGATGCTCCTGGCTGACCTGGGCGCCGATGTCATCAAAGTCGAGGAACCAGGGGGCGATCCAGCACGTCAGTATCCGCCCCTGCAGGGCGACACCGGAGCGCTGTTCTTGCTTGTCAACCGCAACAAGCGGAGTGTTGTGCTCGATCTCAAGACGGACGAGGGTCGAACTAGGCTGCTGCGGCTGGTCGAGCACTCCGACGTGCTGGTGGAGAGCTTTCGGCCGGGGATCATGGACCGCCTGGGGGTCGGCTACGAGGTGTTGGCGGAGCGGAATCCGCGGCTGATTTACGCCTCGCTGAGCGGCTTCGGCCAGAGTGGACCGTATCGGGACCGAGCCGGGCATGACCTGACGTATCTGGCTCTGGCGGGCGTGCTTGGGTACAACGTTAACGCCGTGGGTGTGCCCGTTGTGCCGGCGGTCCAGCCAGCTGACCTTGGCGCTGGCACGCTGGCGACGGTGGCCATTCTGGCGGCCGTCGTGTCGCGGCAGCAGACGGGTCGTGGCCAGGCGGTTGACGTCAGCCTGTTTGGCACGGCCGTGGCGTGGCTGCCGACATTGATCGCGGCATTGTTTGCGACAGGCCGTGCATTGCCGCCTGGCGAGCCGATGCTGGCCGGTGGGTTGGCGCAGTACGACGTCTACACCACGGCTGATGAGCGGTCCATTGCCATCGGGGCGCTCGAGCCAAAGTTCCTGGCCAATTTTTTGGCTGCCGCCGGTCGGCCGGAGCTGATGCCGCTGGCCGCGCAGCCAGCGGTGCTGCGTGCGGAGCTCAAAACGCTGATCGCGGGGCGGACGCTCGCCGAGTGGCTGGCCTGTCTGGACGGGGTGGACACGTGTATCGCGCCAGTCAATACCCTCGCCGAAGCTCTGGATGACCCGCAGGCACAAGCGCTCGGCCTGTTCACGTCGGTCGAGCACGCTCGGCTGGGCACGCTGTCACAGCTGGCGCCAGCGTTTTCGTTCTCTGACACGCCGGCTGGTATTCGGCGTCCGCCGCCAGATCTGGGTGAACACACGGCTGAAGTGCTCGCCGAGTTTGGCCTCGTCTAAACCGGGCTATCTTCCAGCGGTGGAGGTGTCGCAGGTCTAGAGACGTGTCTCGGCGGCCTCGCTCTGTTTGCGCCGCTCTTCAACCAGCCACTTGGGTGGTCGACCACGGCGGGGCGCTTCGCGGCGCAGCTCCTCGGAATCGTCGTCGCGCATGACGGCTTCCACGGATTCCGCAAACAGGCCGCCGCCGCAGCGCGGACAGCGGATTTGACGCCAGTCGGCGACGCGCTGTCGCGGGCCGCCACCGATTGGGTGCCACACGCCGTGCGGCGGCAGTGGCTTGCGATCGCTTTCGATCGACCCAGCCGTGCTGCCGCAAAGAAAGCACTGCAGCTCAGCGAGGTATGCGGTTCGACGAGTAGTTTGCTCCTCGCCTCGCGACTCGGTGTCTTTCATCGTCGTCGGCTACCTCCTCCACTAGGTGGTAGCACAGGAGATGCCAGGCTGAGGCTCAGCCTGGTTCGAAGCCGTACGTGAGGTCGGTGGCGGCCAGGTCGCTGGGGCGGCAGAGCCAGCGCGTCGACGTGGGGCAGTACTGCCCAAAATACTTGCTGCCACGCGCCGCTTGAGCCAGGTCGGCTGGCAAGTCGCGACCGCGCAGGATTGATTTCAGGTAATCGGCCAGCAGCAGGCCTTGCGTGCGACCGGTACTCGCGTCGAAGTGCATCACGCCGCGTTGAAAGCGCTGATAGACGAAATTCGCGTTCCCCGGATCGCGGCGCGGCTTGGAAATCGGCGCACCCCACACTTCCAGGTTGAACAGTGGATTATCTGAACCCGCGACAGCGGCCGTAATGAGGCTGAAGAACGTCTTGCTGAACGCGACCGCCAGACCGCTGAAGTTATCTGGCGCATTGGTGCGGACGAAATCGACGATCTCGGCACCGTAGCCAGGCGTGCCGACTTGCGGGGTTTCGGCTTTGAGCGCCGCGTCTGCTGGCGGCAGACTACTGCCATTCACTTTCTCATACGGAAAGATGTCCGGGTCGAGCAGGTTCATCAGCGTCACACCGCGGCCCGCGCAGCTTTGGGCCACCTGACGTTGGAACACCTGCACCTGGCAGCCGAGCAATACGAAGGTACGCGATACGGGAAAGCCAAATACCGGGACTCGGCCGCGCGCTTGAAAGTATGACCAGATCGCATCGTCGTCGACGCGGTAGCCAGTCTCCGAAAAGTAGCGCTCGTCGTGGGCGACATCCGGTGCTTTGACGGTCGCCGGTGGCGGTGACGGGTCTGCTCGTTTAACGATCTTGCGATCAGCCGGTGCGAGCGGTGTCGGCGACGGCGCGTCAACCCACGACAGGGTTACATCCACCCAGTCAGCCTGCTGCAGCCCCAGGTCGGTATAGACCCCGTCGGCCAGGTCGATCATCGCCGGAAAGGTGATGTACCGGCCGGTCGCGTCGCGGCCGCCGTTGTAGCCGTTCTCGTACGCCGCCCACACTTCGGGGACGAAGCGAGGCAGATCCGCAAACTGCCCGCGCGCAGGTCCCGCTTCCCACCATGCGTCGTCGCGGTTCCAGGGCCCGATGTCGAGCACAGGGGCTGTGATCGATTTGCCCTTGTAGGCCACTATCACCGAGTTGTTAAGCGCCTTGCGCGATGGTAGGGCGACGAAGTGATCGTTGGGCGTGATGAGATGCCCTGAAGCGGTCGTGCGTCCGACGAGCCCCTCACGGGTGGCCCACAAGCGAACCGTCGGCGGGTTGGCGGCTTGCTGATCGTGAGCGAACGCGGGAGCCGCGCTGACGCTCGGCTCAGCGAGCAACGAGCACAGCAGCGCAACGCGCGCTACAAGGCGCATTGCCGCCAACCTTACCCGATGCAGCACTGCGTGCTGGCCATGCACGGCTTACGAGTGCGCTACGGCCAACAAGCCGTAAGCTTGCGGAATATGGCGTGGCGTCACGCCCTGCTGACGTTCCTGTTGCTGCTCGGAGCGTGCACAGCGCCTGAGCCGCCAGCGACGCCGACCGCGCCGCTGCCGACGGCGACGCCGCGGCCGAGGCTGCCGGCAGATGCCGCTGCCGCCTTCTTCGCTGCCTGGCAGCAGGCGCAATTCGGGGCGATGTACGACCTGTTGTCATCCGGCGCGCAGGCGACGACCTCGCGCGACGTGTTCGTCCGCCGCTACACGAACATTCGGAACGGCATCGGCGAGACGAAGCTCATCGTCCAGCCTTCGCCACCTCCGGCGGAGTCAGACGCGACCGCCACGCAAAGCCAGGTACCTTTTGAAGTCACACGTAGCCTGCCGATCTTTGGCGATCTCAGCGAGTCGAATGTGTTGCCGCTGGTCCAGGAAGATGGCATCTGGAAAGTCGCCTGGCAGCCAGGGCTCATTTTTTCCGGTTTGACGGCGACGTCGACGGTGCGCGTTGCGCCGGACGTCGCGGCGCGCGGCCGGATCCTGGATCGGACAGGAAAGCCGCTGGCCGACAATGGCGCGATCCTGGCCGTTGGCGTCGTGCCAGGCGAGATCCAGGATGAGACAACCTTGCTCAAGGCGATGTCCGACGCGCTGGGGCTGTCAGCGGACACGATCAAGCAGCGCTATCAGGGCGGCCAACCCACGTGGTTCATGCCGGTGGCGGTGCGCTCCGCGGCCGAACGCCCCGATCTGCAAGCCAAGCTGGGGGCTCTCGGCGGTGTAGCGCTGCAGGACCGACCGGCGCGCGTCTATCCGCTCGGCCCGGCGGCAGCTCACGTGGTGGGCTACGTCAGTCATCCAACTGCCGACGAGCTTCGTCAACTCGCAGCGGCTGGATACGACGAGACGGACTGGATCGGTCGCGCTGGTATCGAAGCTTCGTTTGAGCAGCAGCTCTCGGGTACGCGCGGGGGCACCATTCAGATCGTCGACAGCGGCAGCAAAGTGCTGCGGACCGTGGCCCAGAAAGCGGCGGTTGCAGGCCAGGACATCACCCTCAGCCTGGATAGCGTTATCCAGCAAGAAGCCCTCGCGGTATTAGGCGACAAGCTCGGCAGCGCGGTCGTCATGGACCCCCGCGACCGCTCGATCCTGGCCCTGGCCAGCCAGCCCAGCTTCGATCCAAATCAATTTGTCATCGGCTTGAGTGATGCGCAGTGGCAAGAGCTGAACGGGCCGACCCGCCCGCTGGTGCTGCGGGCGACGGAGTCGGCGTATCCGACGGGCTCCATCTTCAAGATCATCACCCTGGCTGCCGGGCTGGAGAATGGGGTGGTCAAGACGTCCGACACCTTCGATTGCGGCCCGGATTGGAATGGCTTGCCTGGAGTGACGCTGCACAACTGGCAGCCACAGGGCACGCTCAAGTTGACGGAAGCCCTGACGGAGTCCTGCAACCCGGCGTGTTACGAAATAGGTTTGCGCCTTGATCGCCTCGATCCGACGATACTGCCGACGTTTGCGCGCCGTTTTGGTCTCGGGGCAGCGACCTCTACGCCGGGGGTGCAGGAGGTGAGTGGGACCGTGCCCGATCCGACGTGGAAGCAGGCCACGCTCAAGGAGCCATGGAGCTCCGGCGACAGTGTCAATCTGGCAATCGGCCAGGGGT
>DASYKL010000188.1:0-1535 GCA_035995405.1 Chloroflexota bacterium | reverse complement strand
CGACCTGCTGCAGCTGCACGACGAGCAGGAAGATGACGCCACTCAGCGCGCCGTAGACCGCAAACGTCACCAGGTTAGCGCCGGTGAACGCGCGCGACTTGAAGAGCGTGAGCGGCAGCATTGGCTGACGGCTATGGGCCTCGACTCGACCGAAGGCCACCAGACCGATAACGCCGAGGACGCCGGCCAGGAGGACGAGTGGCGATCCAAATCCGAGTGCGGGTGCTTCGATCAGGGCGAAGGTCGTTCCGCCGAGGCCGAGCACGGCGAGAGCCGCGCCGAGGACGTCGATTTCGCGGGCACTCTCCGGGTCTGCTGTTTCGGGGACGTGGCGCAGCGCGACGTACACGACGGCGGCGGCCAGGGGCAGGTTGATCAGGAAAATGAGGCGCCATGAAACGGCCTGGATGAGCCAGCCGCCGAGAAACGGGCCGATCGCTGTGGCGATGCCGCCCAGACCGGACCAGGCGCCAATAGCTCTAGCGCGGTCCTCGCTGGCGAAGCTGGCCTGGAGGATGGCTAGACTGCCGGGCGTGAGCATGGCGCCGCCAACACCTTGCAGGACCCGCGCGCTGACCAGTAGATCCAGGTTAGAGGCCAGGCCGCATAACAGGGACGCGGCGGCGAACCAGATCACGCCCATAACGAACAGCCTGCGGCGGCCGAAACGATCGCCGAGCGAGCCGCCGAGCAGGATCAGCGCGGACAGGGTCAGGAGGTAGCCCGAGATGATCCATTGCAGGCCGTCCACGCCGGCGCCGAAATCACGGCCGATTGCGGGCAAAGCGACGTTGACGACGGTCCCGTCGAGCATGACGACGCCTGAGCCGAGGACCGTTGCCAGCAGCGTCCACCGTCCGCGCGGTGTGCCCATTCGCAGAGCTTCTGGCTCCACAAGGCCTGGCTTGGCTAGTGTGGTCACGCGCTACCTAGTGTCGCACCTCCTCGCCCAGCGCTTCGCGGGCGGCGCGGTAGCCGGTCGCCAGTGCGCCGTGGACCGTGGCATGATGGCCGGTCCAGTCGGTGGCTTCGCCGGCGAAGAAGATGGTGTTGGCCACTGGTTGGGCCAGCGCGCGCTGGCTGCCTTCGCCCCCTACCGCTACGTAGCTGTACGCGCCGCCAGCAAGAGGGTCGCGCTGCCAGTTGTGCAGCGCCCGATGTCTCAGGCGAGCTCCGCTGCGCACCTTGAATACTTTGTCGACAGTGCGCAGTGCTCGCTCGACCAGCTCGTCGTCGTCCAGATTGGACAGCGCCGCGGCTGCCGGGCCGGCGAGCCATGCCAACAGCAGCGGTGCGATCACGGGATACGTAGTCCACAGCACCGGGAACGGCTGTCCAGACGTCGACAGGAACCCCAGTTCCTGGCGTTGCGGTGTCCACCAGAACGGTTCGTCGAACCACAGCGCTACTTTGATCACGGCGCCCATGCGCAGGCCATTGAGCGCGCGGTCAGTGTCGGGCAACCCTGGAGCAAACACCACGTGGCCCTGCTGCAACACGGGCAATGGCAACGTGACGATCAGTTTCGCGGCCAT
>DASYKL010000187.1:0-8103 GCA_035995405.1 Chloroflexota bacterium | reverse complement strand
TCCCAGATCTCGTGGTGGACGAACTGGAAATGCCACTTGTAGGCGCCTGTCTTGTAGTCCAGGGCGAGGAGCGATGATGTGAACAGGTTGTCGCCAGGCCGATTGGAGCCTTCCCATGGGCCAGCGTTACCAGTGCTGAAGTACAGCATGCCCAGCTCTGGATCGATCGCTGGCGCCTGCCAAACCGTGCCACCGCCGTGCTGGTAGATCGTCGCCTTGATTGGGTCCGGATCGTTCATCGGCCACGTGTCGCTGCCGAACTCGCCGGGATTCGGGACCGTATTGAAGCGCCACACGACCTGACCGGTCTTGGCGTCGAGCGCATAGAAGCGCCCTTGAATGCCGTTCTCGCCACCAGACATCCCGCTGAAGACCAGCCCGTCGTAGTACCGCGTCGCACCAGTGATGCTGTACCCGTCGCGATAGTCTTCCAACTGCGTTCGCCAGACGATCTTCCCTGTCGCCTGGTCGAGGGCCACGAAGCTGCCGTCGAGCTGCCCGGTGAAGATCTTGCCCTCGCCGGCCGCCACGCCGCGGTTATCCCAGCCGCAGCAGATCAGATCATTAACCTGCGGAATGTCGGAGAAGTACTCCCAGATCTTTTTGCCCGTCTTGGCTTCGAGGGCAAAGATGTCGTCGTTGCCGGTGGGGATGTACATGACACCGTCGATGACCAGTGGATCGGGCTCGAAGCGGTATTTTGATCCTTTGCCCGACCCGAGTCGGGTCAACCAGGCGCCCTTGAGGCTCTGGACGTTGGCAGGTGTGATCTGGTTCAGCGTCGAGAAACGCTGGTTATTCAGCGCCCCGCCGTAGGTGATCCAGTCTTTACCGCCGGCTGTCGTCGTCGTCAACTCATTGAGCGTTGGACGGCCGTAACCTGCGATTGGAGCCGTTTGCGCAAAACCGCTGCTCGGGAGCAGCGACAGACCAAGAAATACGGATGCCAGGATTCGTGCGAACAGAACCCGCCGCATATGCACCCCCTTCCGATGCACCACGTCAGATGAACGTGGTCCACTGTATCTCAACCGCCTCAGCCCAGGCGTCCCGCTGCGCCGGGGCCGAGGAGTAGCCGCTGGACGTCTGCCGCATAGCGCAGATCGGCGTCGTCCTCGGGGTCATAGCCAATCAGACGTCTGGCGTTGGCGATGCTCCAGAAGGCGCGGGTGTTGTTGGAGATGCCGTAGAAGATCTGGAACGGGACTTCCCACTCGTCCTCAAGGTGCTCGGCCTCCAGGGAGCGCACACATAATTGCTGCAGGTCTCGTGGACTGAGGTACGCCCCCAGGTCACGCTTGTAGGCTTCAGGCCGGCCGTCGTAGAGTGCCGGGTCGAGTTCGCGCGGCGCGCCGATGCGCATCTGGACGACCCCGAGCTTGCGACCGAAAGCGCCGCACGCGTACATGAAGCCGAGCGCTTCGTAGGCGATCTTGGCCCAGCCGTAGTAATTGTCGGTCTTCGGCGGATCGGCCGGGCCAATGACGTCGAGCTTGCGCTGGTGGAGTAGTGGTTCGTACCAGTCGGCGGCGTGATTGGAGCTGGCGAACACAACCCGCTCGACGCCCGCGTTCAGGGCGTGACGGTACACGCGCTCGGCCATGTCGACGTTGGGTCGCTCGTCCATGTAGCTCTTGCCCGCACCGGTCACGTCGAGATGGGGCGGGTGGTAGTAGCCCAGATGAACGACCGCATCGGCGCCGGTGAAATACTGCTCGAGGCGGTCGTCGGAGTCGTTCAGCAGATGGAGCAGCTCGACGCCAGGTACGGCCTGGCCTTGAGCATCAGTTGTTCGTACATCCACGAGGCGCAAGTCGTAGCGGTCGCGCAGGACCGGCAACATCTGCGATGCGATGTAGCCGGTTGCTCCGGTAAGCAGAACGCGGCGCCGGCGCGCGGGTGGCGGCGGGAGGCGTGACGAGATCTCTGGCATGTACCTGCCAGCGTATTAGACGAGGGTCGGCTCCCGGTATTCGCCATACACGCGCCGCAGCAGATTGCACATCTCGCCGAGTGTGGCGTAGGCCCGTACCGCCTCGACGATGTACGGCATCAGGTTGTCACGCCCGTCGGTTGCCGCGGCCTGCAGGCGCTGTAACGCCGCGCTGTGTGCACCTGGGTCACGCTCGCGCCTCACCCGCCGCAGGCGATCGAGGTGCTGATCGAGGCTCTGCTGGGTGATCGTGTGGATCGGAATCTCGATGGGGTCCTCGTTGCCCTGGAGGTAGTCATTGACCCCGACCAGGATTCGCTCGCGCGAGTCGACTTCCTGCTGATAGCGATAGGCCGAATCGGCGATCTCGCGCTGCGGAAAACCGCGCTCGATGGCCGACAGCATGCCGCCCATCTCATCGATCCTGGCGAAGTACTCCAGACAGCCCTGTTCCATGCGGTCGGTCATGGCTTCGATCACATAGCTGCCGCCCAGTGGATCGACCGTGTTCGGGACGCCGCTCTCGTGGGCGATGATTTGCTGCGTGCGCAGGGCGATGCGCACGGCCTTTTCAGAGGGCAGAGCCATCGCCTCGTCCATCGAGTTGGTGTGCAGCGACTGTGTCCCGCCGAGTACGGCGGCCAGCGCCTGGATCGTCGTGCGCACGATGTTGTTTTCTGGCTGCTCGACGAACAGGCTCACGCCGGCCGTTTGACAATGAAAACGACACCACAGCGAGCGCTCTTCTTTGGCTCCAAACCGCTCGCGCATGACCCGCGCCCAGATCCGTCGCGCTGCTCTCAGCTTGGCGATCTCTTCCAGAAAATCGTTGTGGATATCGAAAAAGAACGACAAACGTGGCGCGAAGCTATCGACGTCCAATCCGACATCGACTGCCGATTGGACGTACTGGATGCCGTCGGCCAACGTGAACGCCAGCTCTTGCACAGCCGTCGCCCCTGCTTCGCGAATGTGGTATCCGCTAATCGAAATGGTATTCCAGCGCGGTACAAACCTGGCCCCATAGTCGAACGTGTCGACGACGAGCTTGGTACTTGGCCGCGGCGGAAAGATGTATTCCTTCTGGGCGATGTACTCCTTGAGGATGTCGTTCTGGGTGGTCCCCGAGAGTTTGTCCCAAGGGATGCCGCGCTTTTCGGCATTGACCAGGTACATCGCCCAGATCATTGCCGCGGGACTGTTGATCGTCATGGAGGTGGTCACTTCATCGAGCGGAATACCGTCGAACAAGACCTCCATATCGGCCAGCGAAGAAACAGCGACGCCGCACGTGCCGAACTCGCCTTCGGCCTGCGGATCGTCCGTGTCGTAGCCGTAGAGCGTCGGCATGTCGTAGGCGACGGACAGACCGGCGTTGCCGTTGGCCAGCAGGTACTTGAACCGCTTGTTCGTTTCTTCGGCGTTGCCAAAGCCCGCGAACATGCGCATGGTCCACAAGCGGCCGCGATGGCCCGTCGCGTGCACGCCGCGGGTATAGGGCCACTGGCCTGGAAAGCCGAGCTTGTGCAGATAGTCGTCTTCAGCGAAGTCGCGCGGTGTGTAAAGGCGCTCGACGGGCTCCGATGATGTGGTCATGAAGCGCACGGGTCGCTCCGACGCTCTAGCGGCAGCGCTGGTATAGGCGCTCAGCGCTTCGTCGAAGAGCGGCAGTTGGACGGCGCTGTCCACCATCTCAGTAGTCTAAGCCTTTGCGGGCTTGATGCCCTTCATCGAAGGGGTGTTTGACCTTCTTCATTTCTGTCGCCAGATCGGCGATGGCGATAACCCGGTCGATGAACTGTTTTTCGTCATCGTGACCTGTGATGAGCAGATTCAGCTCGCGTGGCTTCTGTCTGATCAGGTCAAGGAGTTGTTGGAGATCCCACTGGCCCTGAGAGACCGCGCCGATGGCCTCGTCAAGGATGATCAGGTCGTACTCGCCTGACTCCGCTTTTTCTTTGTAGAGCGTGAGGCCATCCTGGGCGGCCTGGCGATGCTCGTCCAT
Organism: Chloroflexota bacterium; assembly: GCA_035995405.1. GTDB lineage: Bacteria > Chloroflexota > UBA6077 > UBA6077 > CF-72 > CF-72. The sequence goes on along the minus strand of DASYKL010000187.1, from coordinate 4,165 downwards.
GGTGAAGGTGTCGCCCAGAATGTTGACGAAGCCGATGCCGGTCGAAATGACTTCGAAGTCGGGGGCCAAACGCTTGGCACCGTGGATCTCACCCATGGGCTCACCTTTGGGCCATTCGCCCATCTTGGTGTACTGAAGCATCAGCACTTTCCAGCCGCGCCCCACCGCTCGCAGCGCGACGCCAAACGCGGCCGATGTCTTGCCCTTTCCGTCGCCATAAAAGATCAGGGTCTGGCCTGCGATCCGCGAGCGCTGGGCGCTCATTTGAGGATGTGGCGGGAGATGACGAGCCGCTGGATTTCGCTGGTGCCTTCGTAGATCTCAGTGATCTTGGCATCGCGGAACAACTTCTCCACGGGGTAATCGCGGACGAAGCCGTAGCCGCCGAACGTTTGGACCGCGGCGTGAGTGACCCACATCGCCGTTTCCGATGCGGTGAGCTTGGCCATACTGGCTTCCTTCGAAAACGTCAGGCCAGCGTCTTTCATGCGTGCGGCACGATAGACCAGCAAGCGCGCAGCCTCTATGCGCGTCGCCATATCCGCCATGCGCCACTGCAAGCCCTGAAAATCGGCGATCGGATGGCCGAATGCCTCACGCTGCCTGGTGTACTTGACCGTCTCATCAAGCGCCCGCTGGGCAATCCCCAACGCTTGCGCGCCGATGCCGATACGGCCGCCATCCAGCGTCGCCATAGCGATCTTAAAACCTTCGTCCACGGTGCCGAGAACCGCCGTAAGGGGGACGCGGCAATCCTCGAAGAAGATCTGCGTCGTACTGGATGCCCGAATGCCCAGCTTCTTCTCTTTGGCACCAGCGCGCAGACCAGGCGTGTGGCCCGGAATCAAAAAAGCGGTGATGCCATCCGCCTTCCGCCGCGCATCGGGATTACTGACGGCGTAGACCAGATACAGCCCGGCTTCGCCACCGTTGGTGATCCAGCTCTTGTTGCCATTGAGGAGAAAACTGTTGCCGTCGCGTTTGGCGATCGTGCTCATGTTGACCGCGTCTGAGCCAGACGTCGGCTCGCTCAAGCAGTACGCCCCAACATACTCGCCACCCGCGAGGGAGGGCAGATAGCTTCGTTTCTGCGCGTCGGTGCCAAAGCGCACGATCGGCTCGCAGACGAGTGAGTTGTTCACCGACATGACGACCGAGTGCGACGCGTCGGCCCACGAAATCTCTTCCATGGCCAGGGCGTAGTCCATCGTCGTTCCGCCCGCGCCGCCGAACTCCTCGGGGACCAGCAGACCCATCAGTCCAAGCTCGGCCATCTTCTTGACGCTGGCACGCGGAAACTCCTCGCGTTCGTCAAGGTCGGCGGCGATAGGAACGATCTCGCGTTCGCCGAACTCGTGCACGGTCTGGCGGAACAGATCCTGTTCTTCGGTGAGGTCGTACGGCCCGCGCCAGGCGGCCTGCGGCCGTTGTGAGGTGGCGGTCATATGAGCTCGAAGGCCATTGCGACCGCGCCACCGCCGCCATGGCACAGCCCGGCAATGCCGCGTGACTTGCCGCGCTGCTGTAGCGCATGGAGCAACGTGACAGCCAGGCGAGCACCGGTCGCACCCAGCGGATGGCCAAGTGCAATGGCGCCGCCATTGACGTTGACCCGATCCCAGTCCCAATTCATGGCTTTGCCATTAGCGACGATCTGCGCGGCAAAGGCCTCGTTGATTTCGAGCAGATCCCAGTCGTCGAGCGACGTCCCCGTCTTTTCCAACAACTTTTTCAACGCGAGCTCGGGGGCCTCGAACAGCCACAGCGGATCCGTGGCGGCGCTGGCATAGCCGAGCACGCGCGCCAGCGGCTTGAGCCCATGAGCCTGGACGGAATCTGAGCCTGCGACGATCAAGGCGGCGCCGCCGTCAGTGAACCCCGGCGCGTTGCCAGCCGTTACCGTCCCGCTCGGTGTGAACGCTGGCCCAAGCTGTGTCAGTGCCTCGATGGTGGAATCCGCGCGGGGCGCCTCGTCGGTGTCGATCAGCGTGGTCGCGCCCTTACGTCCTGGAATCGAAACGGGGGTGATTTCGGCTTTGAAGCGACCCTGGGTCATGGCGGCGACGGCTCGCTGATGGCTGCGCAGCGAGTACTCGTCCTGTTCCTGGCGGGTGATGCCGCGCTTTTCGGCGATAGCCTCGGCGCTCATGCCCATGTGCTGATCGTCCCAGGGGGACCATAAGCCGTCGAATACGACCGCATCCTGCATCGTCTGCGGCCCCATGCGGTAGCCGAAGCGCGCTTTGGGCAGCAGGTGGGGGCCCTGGCTCATGCTTTCCATACCACCGGCCACGACCATGGTCGAGTCGCCGGCCCGAATCGCGTGGGCAGCCTGGTTGATAGCTTCCAGGCCCGAGGCGCAGACCTTGTTCAGCGTGGTCGCGTTGGCAGAGGTCGGAATCCCAGCGGCGATCGACGCCTGGCGAGCCGGCGCCTGGCCTACGCCAGCCTGGACGACCTGGCCCATGATGACCTCGTCAATCGCGGACGGCTCGACGTGCGAGCGCTCGAGCGCCGCACGGATTGCCGTCGCCCCAAGCTCGATTGCTGGCACGTTGGCCAGGCCGCCCATCATCTTGCCGATCGGCGTCCGCGCCGCGCCCAGGATGTAGATGCCGTTGCCATTCTGGCCTGTCATAAGACTGTCTTCACCGCCTACCAGATCCTAATGCGCGCGCGTCGGCTGGTCCTGCTCATCGATCCTGGTTCGCAGTACTCAAACCGACAATCCCATCTGTCGCGCGATGACGAGCTTCAGAATCTCGCTCGTGCCTTCGCCGATCGTCAGAATCTTGGCGTCCCGGTAGTAGCGCGGAATCGCCGATTCCTCCATATAGCCGTAGCCGCCGTGGACTTGCATGGCCACGTTTGCCGCGTGCACTGCCAGCTCGCTGGCCACCAGTTTTGCCGAAGCGGCGATCTGGGTCGTTGGTTTTCCAACGTCCTTCAGCGCCGCGGCGCGGTAGACCAGGCCACGGGCGGCGTCGATGCGCGCCTGCAGATCGGCCAATTCAAACGACACCGCCTGGTATCTGGCGATAGGTTGGCCGAAGGCACAGCGCTCGTTGGCCCAGCGCACCGAGTGGTCCAGGCAGCCTTGAGCCAGGCCAATACCGATCGCGCCGACGCCGATGCGGCCGCCATCGAGGGTGGCCAGGAAGACTCGTGCTCCCGCGCCACGCTCGCCCAACATGGCCTCTTGCGGGACGCGGCAGTCTTGATAGACCAGTTCACGGGTATCCGAGGCGTGCCAGCCCATCTTGTCGTATGCCTTCTGGGGCTCGAAGCCTGGCGCGTCCACGGGGACGATGAACGTGGTGATTTCGCGGCGGCCCTGGCTTCGCTCGCCGCTGACCGTGGTGGTGGTGACGAAGGAGCTGAGCTCTGTGCCAGCGTTGGTGATGTAGGCCTTGGCGCCGTTGAGCAGCCACTCGGTGCCATCTTGTTTGGCGGTGGTGGAGATGCCCTGGACATCCGAACCCGTTCCCGGCTCGGTGCTGGCGAAGGCTCCGATGGTCTCGCCTTTGGCGAGTGGCACGAGCCAGCGCTGCTTCTGGGCTTCAGTCCCAAAGGACAGGATGGGTGCGCCGCCAAGAGACACGCTCGCACCGACGGTAATGGCTACGGAGGAGTCGGCCCTGGCCAACTCTTCCAGGGCAATGGCCATGGACAATGTCCCCGCGCCGACACCGCCGTACTGCTCAGGGAAGGGCAAGCCCATGACCCCGAGCTCACCCAGCTTTCTGATGGTGTCCGCCGGAAACTGTTTACGCTGGTCCCACTCGCCAGCGTAGGGCGCAATCTCCGCCTCGGCGAACTCGCGCACCGTCTGGCGTAGCGCCAGTTGCACGTCAGACAGCTCCCACGCGAAGTCCATCGCGTTCGATTCTAACGTTGGCGAATACGGATTACCGCAGCGAAGAAGGCAAAATGGAAAGCTGCATGCGGTACTTGGCCACCGTCCGCCGCGCGATGTGGATGCCCTTTGTCTTGAGCCGTTCGACGATCTCCGAGTCGGTCAGGGGCTTGCCTTCCTTCTCGATGACTTCTTTCATGATGTCCTTCACGCTCAAGCTTGGCGTGAAGAAGTGGGCGTAGGGGATCACTTCGCCGTTCGGCAGCATCACGTACTTCTGGGCCGTCGCACGACTGACCGTGCTTTCGT
>DASYKL010000186.1:0-1602 GCA_035995405.1 Chloroflexota bacterium | reverse complement strand
CGGCGGCTGCAGGCGCAGGCGGATGACGTGGCCGAACGGTTGCGGGGCGAGGGTTTGCTGGCGAGCGAAGTAGCGATCAAGGTGCGCTACGGCGTGACGTGGGAGACGATCACGCGTCAGCAGCGGCTCGGCAGTCCAACGGACGATGGCCAGGTACTGGCCGCCGGCGCCGCGGCGCTGATGCGCAAAGCGTGGACAAAGCGTCCGATCCGCCTGATTGGCCTCCGCGCCGCCAGGCTCGACACGCGCAGCGCGGCCATGCAGCTGCCGCTGCTGGTGCCCTGAGGGCCAGCTAGGCGGTCCGTTCAATGATGTAAAGCCCGCCGGTGAAGCGGTCGGTGGCGTAGACCAGGCCATCGGCGGTGACCAGGACATCGTTGAACTGGATGCTCGAGCGGCCAGGCGGCGGTTCGGGGACGTAGTACGCCACCTCAGTCGGCCGAGTGGCATCGAAAATGTCGATCACTCGCAGCCCGGCGTTGAACCACGTGACGTAGATCGTGTTGGGATCAACAAGTGACCCCGGCCGCATCTCGTGCACGTTGTGTGGCCCGAACCGCCCGCCACGCGAACAGAAATCACCTGGCGGCACCGGAAACTCAGACAGCACCCGCGGTGCAGTCTCGTCTGCGATGTCAACCACGCGGACTCGCGTCTGGATGCCCTCGCAGTCCCGCGCCAATTGCTCGTCTGTAACAACCAGAATGTCGCGCCCGGGCACCGGCAGCGCGGTGTGCGTCGCCGTACTCACGTCCGACCCGAAGTCGAGATGGCTGACCAACCGAGGCGCAGTTCGGTCCGCGATATCCAGGATGACCAGGCCAGCATCCCACCAGCCACAGTACGCCCGGTCGCCCCGAATCAACGGATGATGCAAGGCGTACCGTTGCGCTCCGCCCGCCGCGCCGTGGGCCGTCGTCGGCGTCCAGGTTGGCGATTCGCCAGCCGCGGTGTTCTGGCCAGGAAACCACCACCGTCCCACTTCGCGTGGTCGTGTCGGATCCGACAGATCGACAATCACCAGGAACTGGTCGATCAACCCATCGTCGCTACCGCTCATATAGGCGTACGGCGGCTCCCAATAGGTCATGCGGTGCACGCCCTTCCCAGGCATCTTGAGAAACGCGATCTCGCGTGGCGCGGTCGGCCGTGAGATGTCGAATACTTTGAGGCCGCCCTGCCAGGAGGACGCATCCGGTTCGAACATGCTGCGCTCGTAGTTGACCAACAGCACGTCGCCAACGACCTGGACCTTGTGGGAGTGAGTTCCGAGCGGCGTTTCAAGCTGCGCCACGACGCGCGGGTGGCGCGGATCCGATACGTCGACAACTGAGGTACCGACACGGCTTTCGCCCATGTGACCGACATAGGCGAAGCCATCCTTGACGTTGATGTGCATGCAATCGCCACGGCCGTTCAGGTCTGACTGACCGACCAGGCGCATGTTCAGCGCTTCGACAGTGACTGGCATGGGCGTGCCAGCCACGGTAGCGAGCATTGCTTAAAAAGTGAAGGACCCGCCTCCAACAAGCGGGTCCTTCACCGTGAAACGCGATCGGTGCCTCCACCGCTCGCGCCGGCGCTTTCGTGGGTGAACGATGG
>DASYKL010000185.1:0-5036 GCA_035995405.1 Chloroflexota bacterium | reverse complement strand
GATTCGGCCAGCCACCGCGATGGCACGCTCGCCGAGCCGCCTATCGCTCTGGCCGAAGTGCAGGCGTACGTCTATGCCGCCCATCGCGAGATGGCCGACCTGTACGCGCATCTTGGCCATCCCGACAAGGAACGCGTCGAGCGCGGTCTGGCCGAGCGAACCCGCCACCAGTTCCTACAGCGCTTTGCGATGAGCGACGATGACGGCCAGTTCTGGGCGATGGGCCTCGACGCCGAGGGAAAGCGCATCGAGACGATCACGTCTAACCCAGGCCACGCCTTGTGGACCGGGCTGTTACGCGGCAGCGAGGCCCGCAACACGGCGCAGCGCCTGCTCGCCGACGACATGCTCTGCGGGGGGGGACTCCGGACGTTGTCGAGCCAGGCCCGACGCTTCAACCCGATGAGCTATCACAACGGCTCGGTCTGGCCACACGACAACGCCCTGATCGCGCTCGGCATGAAGCGTTCTGGCGCAGACGTCGCTGCTCGCGAGGTCGCCGGCCAGATTTTCGAGGCCGGCCTGCGTTTTCCGGGTACGCGGCTCCCCGAGCTGTGGTGCGGGTTCGCGCGAGACCGCCGCTACCAGGCGACTCCAGCGCAGTACCCGGTGTCGTGCAGCCCACAAGCCTGGGCGGCTGGCAGCGCCTTCATGTTGCTGCAGGCGCTTGTCGGCCTGGAGGCCGACGCGTTCGAAGGCGTCGTCCGGCTGCGGCCGCTCCTGCCGACCTGGCTCGGCCGAGTGAGCTTTCGCAAACTGCGCGTTGCAGGCACTTTGGTCGACTTCGACGTCGTCCGCGAGGGCCATCGCACGCTCGTCCACGTGGTCGACGATGGCGGTCTGCGCATCGAAACCCGCGAAGCAGAAAGCGACGCGACCGTCAGTTAGCCCAGCAGGACTTCGGCGATCCGCTCGGCCGCCTTGCGCGGCATGCTCGCGGCCAGCGCCTGACCCAGTGACGCACGACGAGCGTCGTCGGCGAGCAAGCTCAGAACTCGCTCCGCCAGAATGTCAGATGTCAGTGCCTCCTGGTCGGCGACTTCGATTGCGCCAAGGCGGGCGAAAGCCTGCGCGTTGGCCCATTGATGCGAGCCTGGCAATGGCACGATCAGGCTCGGCTTGGCCAGAGCTGCCAGCTCGGTCAGCGTGCCCATCCCCGCGCGGCTGACGACCAGGGTTGCGGCAGCCAGCAGGTGTGGCATTTCAGCGACGAGGAATTCCACCTGGCGGTAGCGCGGAGAAGTAGTGTCCGCGGCCACTCCCCGGCCGCGGCCGGTCAAATGGACAATCTGCGCCTGTTCGACCAGGCGTGGCGCCGCGGCGGCGACCAGCCGGTTGAGCCCAAGCGCGCCGGTGCCGCCGCCCGTGACGACGATCAGCGGCAGCGCCGCCTCCAGCCCAAGCGCCTCAAGCGCGATAGCCGGCTGAGCCTCGAGGATTTCTTGCCGCACCGGGTTGCCCGTGACGCTCGTCCGGTTCGCCGGAAAATGGGCAACCGATGAGGCCAGGGTGACGGTGATCTGCTGAGCGAACGGCACCAGCAACCGATTCGCTAGCCCAGGCTCGACGTCTTGCTGATGGATCAGCGTGCGCGCTCCGACCAATCGAGCGGCGACCATCGGCGGCACCGCCGCGAAGCCACCTGCCGCAAACGCCGCCGTCGGCCGAAACCGTCTGACCAGACGATAGGACTCGACCACACCGAACGCCACGCGAAACGGGTCGGTAACGTTGCGCAGGTCGAGATAACGACGCAACTTCCCCGAGGAGACGCCCGCAAACGGCAGACCCTGAGCGGCGGCCAGCGCGGACTCGGGTCCATCTCGTGTGCCGACGTACAGGAACTCCGTCTCAGGCTCGAGCCGCCGTAGCGCCTGGGCGACCGCCAGGACCGGGGTCGCCGAGCCACCGGACCCACCGCCGGCCAGCAGAATGCGGGCGCTCACTCCGCGCTGCGACTGGTCTGGTTGCGTACGCGTTCTTGAAAACGCTCGATGGCCAGCTCGGCTATGCGCCTCACCAGCTCTGGAAAGCTCACCCCGGTGGCTGCCCACAGCTTCGGATACATGCTGATCTCGGTAAAGCCCGGCATCGTATTGATCTCGTTCAGGTACAGCTTGCCCGAGTTTCGATCGAGGAAGAAATCGACACGGGCCAACCCGCTGGCGTCGATACCTTTGAACGCTTCGATCGCGATCCGCCGCACTTCGCCGGAAATGTTTGGCTCGATGTCGGCTGGGATCAGCGCCTGTGAGCCGCTATCCAGATACTTAGCCTCATAGCTGTAAAAGTCTGCTCCTGGCAGGATTTCGCCGACCACCGACGTCGTCGGCTCATCGTTACCCAGGACGCCGACTTCCAGCTCGCGCGCGTCGATACCCTGCTCGACGAGCAGCTTGGCGTCATAGCGCGCCGCCATCGCAAGGCCTTCGCTCAGCTCAGCGCGCGTGCGCGCCTTCGAGACCCCGACACTAGAGCCGAGATTCGCTGGTTTGGTGAAGCACGGATAGCTCAGGCCAGCCTCGATTCGATTGAGCACGTCTTCTGGGTCGCGCTCCCATTCGCGCCGCGAAACAGTGAGAAAATCGACGACAGGCAAACCCATGCCTCGCCACAGGGTCTTCTGGATGACTTTGTCCATGCCCAGGGACGAGCCCAGCACGCCGGCGCCGGCGTAGGGCATCGCTGCGAGCTCGAACAGTCCCTGCACGGTGCCGTCCTCGCCAAAGGTACCGTGCAACACCGGGAACACCACGTCGACGGAGCCTATCGGCGAACCCCCGCCGATCGGCTGCAAGCCATCTTCGCACTCGGGCAGCGCCACAAGACCCGTTCGGCCTGGCTCAGGCAGCATCGACACGGCCTGCTCGCCGCCAGACTCGCCACTGCTCAAGGCGTGTAACGGATCGCCCCCGACGAGCCAGCGTCCGCTCCGCGTGATGCCCAGCGGCACGACCTCGTATCCAGCAGAATCCAGGGCCGCCATGACTGCCCGCGCCGACTGCAACGAGACTTCATGTTCGCCCGAGCGGCCGCCGAATACGACGAGAACGCGTAGTCGCCTGCCTGCCATCTCAGACCAGAATACGTTACAATTTTGGGGCCTGCCCGTTGTCGCGTATTTAGTTGTCGTGCGTCCTCCCGAACGGTACCCTCTGGACGGCCCCACGCGTGCGTACGTACCGCGTCGGTAGCACTTCTCTACAGACAAGAAGAACAGGACGCGATAACTACCGTGGGGGGCATGCGACGATCACTCGTTCGCGCAATTCGCTACTTCGTCTTGAAGCCGTCAGCCATGATCGGCTGGCTCGTCGGGGTAGTCGTCGTGATCGCCCTCGTGGCAGCCGTGCCGATGCTGCTGCCGTCGGTGCCCGGTCTGTCGAGCTTACGGTCGCAGAGTGCGCCACAGTCCACCGAGGCCTATCTGCGTGGCAATCGCGATTACAACGCCGACCTGGTCTGGAACAGTCTGAACAACGACGCTCAGAGCCGACTGTCCGATGGCGGGGGTTCGCTTACCGACCTGCAGCAGCAGATGGATACGGCCAAAACCAAGGGGGTCAAGCTCGAGGAAGCTTCGTACATCGGCGGCAAATCTTTGCCCGATGGCACGAGCATGCAGTTCTATCTAGTCGGAATCAGGCAACAGACCCGATCCGATATTGACTATCAGCCGTATATGTTTACGTTAGATCGCGATGGCAAAATCGCGAAGGTCCAGTAGACCGTCCTGATGGACGAAGGGAGAAGCGGATGAGCTCTGATCGTACGCTCGAAGTGAACCTCGGGGTGGACGAGCACGACGAGCTCGACCGCAAAATCGACCGAGCGCTAGGCCGAGCCGGAATTCTGGTCCGGACGCTGTTCGTCATCGCCATTCTCGCTTTTGTCGGACTGTTCATCGTGTACCCGCAGTGGGACGTGATGGGACCGTTCATCACGACAGGCCTGTACCTGGTTTTCCAGCTCTTCTACGTGGCCTTCCTGATGATCTTCCAGTTCATCGTCCTGTTCTGGTTCATCGGCCGCCCGCGCATCTATTGGCTGATGCCCGGTGAAACAGGCGTCGGCTTCAAGGACTACAAAGGCAACCCTGAGGTTCTCGAGTCTGCCCGCCAGGTAGTCACCCTGCTGAAAGGCGTCAAACGCTTCAAACTGATGGGCGGCACGCCGATTCGCGGTCTGCTGCTCGAAGGGCCGCCAGGCACGGGCAAGAGCTACCTCGGCCAGGCCATTGCCACCGAGTCGCAGCTGCCTTTTGGCTACATGTCTGCGCCGAGCATCCAGGGCATGTTCTGGGGTATGGACACGCTGCGCGTGCTCAGCCTCTACAACAAGGCCCGCAAGCTCGCCCGTAAACATGGCGCTTGCATCCTGTTCATCGATGAAATCGATGCCATCGCCAAGTCGCGCTCAGGCGTCGGCAATGCAGGCGGCATGGGCGGCATGATGATGGGCGGCGGTGGCGGCGCACTCAACGAGCTGCTGAACCAGATGGATCCGCTGCCCAAAGACGGCTTCAAAGACAAGATCCTGCGCAATTTCGGCATGCGCAAAGGCAAGGCAGAACAGCCACCTGTGCTGACGATTGCCGCCACCAACCTGGTGTCGGTACTCGATCCCGCTTTGCTGCGGCCTGGCCGCTTCGACCGCCAGCTGCGTGTCGGCTTCCCCTCGTACGACGGTCGCCGCGAAGTCTTCGACTACTACCTCGCCAAGGTCAAGCACGTCGATTTGCCGATTGATCAGATGGTGGCCGAAACCGTCAACTACACCCCCGCCCAGATCAAGCACGTCGTCAACGAATCCGTCGTCCACGCCGTGTGGAACGGTCGCGATGCAATCGACTACGCCGACTTCCGCTGGGCACTCGAGACGTACGAGTGGGGCCTGCGCATGCCGGTCATCGGCATGACCTACACCGACAAGAAGCGTCTGGCGTACCACGAGGCCGGCCACGCCGTAGCCATGGTCAAGCTGTACAAACGGTATCGCGTCGCTCGGGCGACGATCGAAGCACGTCACGACATCGG
>DASYKL010000184.1:0-1938 GCA_035995405.1 Chloroflexota bacterium | reverse complement strand
TCAACCACGAGTTCATGCCTGGCGCAGTTCAGGCGACGGGCAATCCACTCGACGTGGCGCTGCAAGGTGATGGTTTTTTTCAGGTGACCATGCCCGACGGTTCGACGGGCTACACCCGCGACGGCTCATTCGGTGTCAACGCCGCTGGCCAGCTAGTCACGAGCGGTGGTCTGGCGGTTCAGTCGATGACGGGCGGCAACCTGGTCGTGCCGGCAAATTCCATGGGCGTCCGCTTCAACGACGGCGGCCAGCTCATGGCGACAGATGCGACAGGTACGGAGCAAGTGATTGGCACGCTGGGACTGACCCAGTTTCCGAACAACAGCGGCCTGCTCGCCAGCGGCCAGAGCCTGTGGACGCCCTCGGCGGCCTCCGGCGCAGCGATCCCCGTGACGGCGACCACGCCGACGGCGCCGCTGGTAGTCGCCGGCGGCCTCGAAGGTTCGAACGTCGACATGGCGGATGAATTCACGCGCCACATCCAGGCGCAGCGCAGCTATCAGATGAATTCAAAAGTAGTCCAGGCGTGGGACGACATCGAGCGCATGGCTCATGAGCTGCGCAGCGCATGAGCCGTCAGAACATGACAGTACTTTTGGGTCGGAATGGATTTCCTAAAGTCCCGCAGGGCGGCGGCCGATACTCAGCGCACAAGGCAATCCACTCCAAGACTGACGAGGTCCAGATACACACACTATGACCAGCATTGACCGAATCTCCTCAGACGCAGCCCGCACCTACGCACAGCAGTCTGACGCTGCTCGTACCACGGCCGCCGGCGCGTATCAGGCATCCAAGCCCCAAACCAGCCCGACGAGCGCAACCAACCGCGACTCCGTCACCCTGTCAGATGGCGCCCGCTCGCTGGCCAGTGCCCGCGCGGCAGTCGAAAGCGCTCCCGATGTCCGGCACCAGAAGGTCGCCGACATCAAGCAGCAGGTCGACAGCGGAACCTACTCGGTTTCGGCTCGCGTTCTGGCTCGCAACATGGTCGACCACTCCCAAAACCCGTCCTGAGAATGGATTAGATGACGATTCCTGCTGACCACGAACTCAAGTCTCCTCTCGAGGAAGCGTTGCTTGACGTGCATGCCGCGTTGGCTGAGCTGCTGGTCGTTGCCGACGAACAGCATGCCGCCATCGTGGCACACGATCGCGACCGGCTCGAGAGCGTGACGCGTCAGCAGGAGCGGTTGTCGGATCGCCTCGCGCGCGCCGAATCCCGCCGCGTCGCGCTGCTCTCGGGTGCCCCCCTCCAGACTGTTGTCGCGGCGCTGCCGCCGCAGCAGGCCGCTCGCACGCACTCATTGAACGAGTCGATCGCCACCGCGGTTACGGTGCTGAAGGAGCGGCAGGCTCACACCGCCAGTCTGCTGCAGCAAAGCATCGACCTGGCCGCCCAGACGCTCAACTTTCTACAGCGGCTGGTTACGGTGCAAGCGCCGATGTACGGAGCCCGTGGCATCAATACCACTCGGCAAAGCGTACTTCTGGACGGCCGCGCATGACGTCGCCATTTTTCGGCATCGAAATCGGGATGCGCGCGCTGCGGACGCAGCAGACGCTGGTCGATATCGCCAACCAGAACATCGCCAATTCCAATACGCCTGGCTACAGCCGGCAGGGGGCAGTCCTGTCGCAAACGACGCCGTACCCGACGCCAGTTTTCCGCCAGAGCGGCCAGCCAGGTCAGCTTGGCACGGGTGTCCAGGTCACCGAGATCAGCCGTGCTCGCGACAGCTTCACCGACTATCAATACCGCAACCAGATCGGCGCGCAGGGTCGCTGGGATGCGCAGAAGGACGCGCTGTCGCAAATCGAAGCAGTCGTCAATGAGCCGTCCCCGAGCGGCCTGAGCTCGACGATGACCAAGTACTTCCAGTCATGGCAGGACGTCGCCAATAACCCGTCGGACGTGTCGATTCGGGCGAACATGCT
>DASYKL010000183.1:0-4201 GCA_035995405.1 Chloroflexota bacterium | reverse complement strand
CCCGTTGGGCAACCGATTTGACCACCATTCGCTTGCCTTTGAGCGAGGCATTCTCGGCCAGGTGCAGCGTCACCCGCGCCACCCCTATGTGCATCGCCACGGGACGTCCTGTGGGACCAGCCTAGCTGAAGTGGAAGCTCGCGGCCATCTGGTCGAGCAGCGGAGTGAACTGCTGAAACTGGTCGGCCGGCGCGGACGCGGTGATGACGTACGGGGTCTGGCCCTTGACGACAACAACCTGGAAGGCGCGCGCTTGGATGTCGCGGCCGCTTGCGTCGCGCTGCGTAAAGGTAAACACCCGCCGAATCGCGGGGTTGCCGTCGATGCTGTCGGGCAGAGCCTGTTCGGTCGCGTAACCAGGTACCTGCTGCTGCATGGCCAGCTCGATGCTGGCGGCGTACAGCTCGGGCGAGACGGCTTTGGTCACAGTATCGACAGCGACGTCGAGCTCCGCGACAGCGGTGCGGTCGCGGAACTGGACAATGCCGCTGCCGAACAACGCCTGCGGGCTATCGATGCGCACCCAGTCGACTGGTGCGGCAACCGTGAAGCGGCCCTGCGGGTCGCGGAAGAGAATCAGGCTGGCCGCGGCAGCGGCAGGACTCGGCGGGGCGACGCCGGCTGGGCGGGCGGGCTGGGACGACGGTGTCATGACGGCGGCTGGCGGCGTCGCCGGCTGACCGGCTGGCGCGACGGGTGGCAGGGTCGCGACAACGATCGGCCGCTGGCTCGAGGTCAAGGTTGCGGTCGGTGCGGCAGCTGACGTGGCCAGCAGCTGCGGGATCTGGGTCAGGCACTGGTCGAGGGCGGCCTGGATGTCTGGGCGGTTGTCGGGGTCGGCGGTCTTGGCGGCGTCGATCAACGGACATCCACGCATGATGTCGCCGCTGTCGACCAGTGGCTTGCCCGATTGATAGGCGGCCTGCGAGGTGGCACGGACGACGGCGAACGGATCTGCCGGCACGGCGGTCGGGCTGGGCGCGGCGGTCGGCCCGCAGGCGAACGCCAGGCCACTCAGGCTGAGGCCGAACAACAGAAAAACCGCCCGCGGGGCGGTCAGCAAGCGCTTCAGGGACATCGTCGCCGTGTGGTTCTACTGGTTCAACCGTCGGAGCACCAGATTCTTGCTACAAATACGACCGTTACGAACGCGGCACAGGGAGGTGGACGGGTCCCGGTGGGTCTCGCCGTCTTCAAAACGGTTGCTCGGCCAGCTTCCTGGTCGAGGGTGGGTTCGACTCCCATGCGCCTCCGCCAGCCAAATTTGATCTCAAAAACCGCACACTCGTTCGCATTTCGGAGGTGTCCGTCGAGCCTCTCCGGGCACCCAAATTGGGCCCCCTCCTGGCCGCGCGGTCCGGTCTGAGCACCAGGGACTCGTCGATGCGGGACGTCGCGACCAAGGTACCTGCCGCGGCGGCCGCCGAGGACGATACCTGAGGGGAGCGACGACGCTCCGGGCCCTTCGGTTAGGAACAAGCACTCTGATCTCCGGAGGTGCGGCGTTGGCGGCTAGTCCCTGATCTAGAACAGCGCCGAGTTCGGATTTTTCGAGCACTCGTGGGCCAGCACCGTCGCCGAAGTATTCCCCTTCGCGTCGGGCCGTCCTTCGCGAGCATCAGGGCGCGCGACCACACTCGGTCATCAGTCGTCCCACAACGGCAGAAAGGAGCCGCGTCTTGCCGTACGGGTCATCGACTCAAGAATCGGCAAATCACCAGCCACCTGGCCGTAAGGAGGCTGGTCCATGAAGCGATCGAAGTCCCCGCCGCGTCAAATGTTCCACCGGAGCGCGTCGGCCAGGCCGGTCAGCGCGCGCCCAGACGCCTCGCCAAAGCTCGGCACATGACCTAGTGCCACTTTACCCGGTAAGTGGCGCGCTTTTTGACGCGCTAATTGTCGCCGGTGGCGGCTGCTAGCTGCGCGACAAGCCTACTCCGGCAGGGTCCGTGGCAGTCCGAAGTGTGCGAAAAGGCTGCGCTCGCCGAACCACGTGACGGCCGACACGCGGTCCTCACGTAGCGTCAGCACCATCATGGCGTAGGCGCGGACGATCGGTGCGTGGGGATCTGGAAGATAGCAGCCGAATGCGGGTTGGCCGTTGGCGCGAGTCGACACCAGCCGGAGGTTCGCGCCGCGACGGTCACCGCGCTCGCGAGCGATGAATCTCGCAATCGCCTCGCCGCCCCGATACTCGTAGGGTTGCGGCGGCATCGTCAGCCAGGCGTCATCGGTGAGCAGCGCGATCAGCCCTGGTGTATCACCCTGCTCCACGGCGGCGATGAAGCGGCCGACGAGTTCGCGCTCGCGCACCGAGCCAGGCAGCGGGACAAGCTCGCGATCACCGACAGGGAGCCGCGCGTCGAGCGTCGCGCGGGCGCGTTGCAGCGCACCCTTGACCGACGCCTCGCTCGTTTCGAGCATCTCGGCGACTTCGGCCGTCCGAAAGCCCAGCACCTCGCGTAGCACGAGCGCCGTACGCTGACGGGGCGGTAGATGTTGCAGGCCGGCCGTGAACGCAAGCCCGAGGGCTTCTCCGCTCTCGTAGCTCGCCTCAGGCCCTGGAGCGCTATCCGCGAGGCCTTCGAGCATCGCGTCTGGGTACGGGTCGAGCCACATCTGCTCGGCTAACCAGGTGGGCCTGGGTGGCTCGGCCATCGAAGGTACCTCCTGCGGCTGGCGGCTTCGGTCGCGGAGCGCGTTCAGGCAGCGATTGGTCGCGATCCTATACAGCCAGGTGCGAAGCGAGGCTCGCTCCTCGAAGCCGCTCAGGCCCCGCCATGCCGCGAGCAGCGTCTCCTGCACGATGTCCTCGGCATCCTGCAGGGACCCAAGAAGTCGATAGCAGTGCAGATGGAGCTGTCGTCGGTAGGGCTCGACCAGCTCTCGGAATGCGGACTCGTCGCCTGTTCGGGCACTGCTTATGTCACCCGCGCTCATGCCCGCATCATCGACCAACGGTTTCGTACCAACTCGCATCACTCCAACTGACACCAGCCTGGCGCCAAACGGACCGGTCCGTTTTCGATAGCCGCGATGTCTCAACCAGCGTAAGCACAAAACGAATGAGTCGGAGAACGAACGAACGTATGAAACCACACTCCGAACGTGGAGGACGATGCCTCGTGAGCTACCCAATGCACCTTGACGAAAGTCTGTACTGGCACTACAACCAGCTCATCCAGGAGGCGGAGGCTGAACGGCTGGTTGCGCTGCTGCCGCGGCGCGCGTCACCGCGTCAGCTCCGCTTGCCGCGCGTCGTTCGTGTGCGGATCGCGGAGGGGTTGTTCGCGCTCGCCAGCTGGCTGAGCCCCGAAGTTGCTCGCAAGGAGGGGCTTATCATCCCCAGGTGACCCAGCGTCCCCGACTGGTGGTGGGCATGTCGGGGTCCAGCGCACCACATTCCGGCACCGCGCTGCTGCAAACGTTGCACGCGCTGGGATCCGTCGAGACCCACCTCGTCCTTGCCGACGGAGTCATGCGCACGATTCAACTCGAGGCGGACCTCGACCCCGAAGTGGTGTGTCCCGTCGCCGACGTCGTGCACCACCCGAACAATCTGGCCGCGTCGATTTCGTCGGGCTCATTTGTTCGACGGTCCGCTCGCAGGTGCTCGTCTACCACTTCATGTTCGGTCCGAGCTATGCGGACGGCTGCCCGGTGAACTCCTCCATCGCCGACGCCTTGCGACAGTCTGATCCCGCACCTGAAGGCTCGGGACGTGTCGTTCATCGCGGTCTCCGGAGCGCCGATCGAGAAGTTCGTGGGGTACCGCGAGCGGATGGGGTGGGGCTTCACCTGGGCATGCAGTTATCAGAGCGATTTCCCGCCGCGGTGAGCGAAACGGCAATCGGCGTGACCGTCACAACGCGCACCATCGAGATTGTCTGAATGCTGATCCGCCGCGGTGCCCGTGACGGTGATGAAAGAATCAGGGTCGCTCGATGAGATCTCGGCCAAAACGTCCAAGGGCATCGCTGGTGCAGGCGTCATCCTCAACAGCCACGGACATGTGCTGCTCGTCAAGCACAGCTACGGCCCGCTGAACTGGGAATTACCCGGCGGGGCTGCCGAACGCGACGAGTCAACTCAGGAGGGCGGCAAGCGAAACTCCGCGGCCGTGCCCGCATCCCAGATTTTTCTGGACATACTGCGGCACCGTCATCATCCATGACGTCACCGATCGAAGTTAAAGAAACCT
>DASYKL010000182.1:0-8831 GCA_035995405.1 Chloroflexota bacterium | reverse complement strand
CGTCCATTCTTTGAGGTCGAGCGTCGGATCGGCGCGCGCTTGCTGGTACAGCGACGGCGGCAACGCATGAATCCAGTTCGCTCGGCCGCTTTTCAGCGCGTCAAAGGCAACCGCTGGCTGCTGGTTGGCCACAATCTCAACGCGTGGTATGCGCGGCTTGCCCTGGTAATACGTATCCACGGCGGTAAAGATCGCCCGTGAGTCGGTCGCGAACTCCTGCACCGCGTACGGACCAAGGACAACCGTCGGGTGCATGATCTCGGGGTTGGCCGCCGGGTCGGTCCACGAGCGGCCGTTCCAGACGTGCTTCGGCACCGGGCTGACCACGTTGACGATGCTCAAGGCGACCTCACGCGGCCGGGCATCGCGCAAGGTGATGACGATCGTCCGCGGATCGGGCGTCCCAAAGGCGGTGATCTCCTGCAGCAGATCGAGCTGCACGTAGCGGCTGTCCTCACGGCTGGCCTGATCGAAGGCGAACTGGAAATCGTCGGCAGTGATGACAGTGCCGTCACTCCATTTGAGGTCAGAGCGCAGCCGGAACGTAAAGGTCTTGTTGTCAGCTGAGACGGTCGGTAGTGCCGTAGCCATCGCCGGCCGATAGTCCAGCTTGTCCCAATCGAATGCCAGCAAAGCCCCGCCGCCATCAGCGCCGCCCCAGATCAACGCCGCCGCGTCGAGCCAGGGTTGGGTGTATGAGGCGCCGTCGGGATACGGATGGAGCGTCTTGCTGAGGTTGCCAAAAGCGGCCTCGTTGAGTGGTCCACTCGGCGCAACAGGCGTCGGCGCGGCAGGGACGCTCGTATGGCCGCTCGTCTGGCCGGCGGCCTCTGGCGTCGCACCAGCTGGCGTACCGGTCGCACTTTCGGCAGCTGTCGAAGCGCTTGTCGGCAGCGGCGTCGGCGCGAGTGGCGCTGGGGCTGCACAAGCCGCCGCCAGCGCGCCAACCAGGGTGAACGTCGCCAACACGTCGAGGCGCATAGTCCACTCTACCGAATGGCTGGCTCAGTCCTCGTCGCCGTCCTCGTCCTCGTCGTCGTCGGCTTCGCGATCCGAGATGACGCCAACTTCTGTCCCGCGATACACCGTGACCAGAAAATCCTCACGCGGCTGGTCCGCGGACCACACCAGGTCATCGTCGATACGCTGGACCAGACCGTGCAGATCTTCATCGCTCAAGTCGCGCTCGACGATCAGTACGCCGTGGACGACACTTGAACCAAAGTGCAGGTCGACGCGACCAAACGGTGCGTCACCTTCGCTCAACAAATACGCCTCAGAGTGCGCCGTGCGGCACAAGCGGTCGTATTTCAAGTCCGGGAACACAACCTCAACTGACTCGAGATCGTCCTGCGACACAGAGCCTCCGTGCGAAAACATACGCTGCGATGCGAGAATCCGGACGCTCCGGCGCCTCGCACTGCGAGAATGCGCCGCGTCGTAGATGAGGTCCTTGTCACTTCTACCACGATCTCTCGATGCCCGTCTGTCCCCACGGGTGCAGATCGTCGTACTCGCGCTGATCCTGCTCGTCGCCGCTGGATTCCGCTTGCACGGCCTCGAAACCTGGGATGGCGATAGCCACCAGCACCCCGACGAACGCTTCCTGACCATCGTCGCCAGCGGCGTCAGTGTGCCGCCGTCGCTGGCTGACTACTTCAACACGGCACGGTCCAGCCTGAACCCGTACGCCAACGGCCAGGACCGCTTCGCCTACGGCCAACTGCCGCTCACCCTGACGCGGATGGTCGCCGAGTGGACGGGCAAGGCCAGCTACGACCAGGTGTATGGCGTCGGTCGGGCGCTGTCAGCCATGGCCGATCTGGGGACCATCGTGTTCGCCTGGCTGCTCGCCAGACGCGTCTTCGGCGTCCGCGTCGCCCACCTGGCGGCGCTGCTGCTGTCGCTGACAGTGCTCGACATTCAGCTGTCGCACTACTTCGCCGTCGATACCTACGTCGCGTTTTTCGCCGCGGGCAGCCTCTTTTTCGGCCATCGGGCCTGGACACGCGAGAACCTGGTGGACGCCATCGTGGCCGGTGTCTTCGCCGGTTTGGCGACGGCCTGCAAGATCAGCGCGCTGACGTTGCTGCCCGTGCTAGGGCTGGCATTCATCTGGCCCCGCCGCGGCCGACCGACCCTGGCAAGGTTCTTCGACGGGCTGACCGCTTTCGGCGTCACGCTGGTCGGCGCCTTCTTCGCCTTCCGCATCGCCGAGCCGTACGCGTTTGTGGGACCCGCGGCGTGGAGTCTGCGGCTCAACCCGCAGTGGTTCGCCGACAAGGTGTACTGGGCTGAGATCAGCTCGGGCACGATCGACGTGCCGTACATGATCCAGTGGGCCGGTACATCGGCCTACAGCTTTGTGCTGCAGAACATCGTCCAGTGGTCAATGGGCCCGGCGCTCGGCATCGCCAGCCTGGCCGGCCTGGCCGTGGCCTGCTGGCGACTGGTGCGCGGTCACCAGCGCGAGCGCGACGCGCTCCTGATCATCGTCTGGACGCTGCTCAACCTGGCCTATTTCGGCGGCCAGTTCGCCAAGTTTCTGCGGTACTTGCTGCCCGCCTATTTCGCCATGGCCATTCTGGCCGCGTACGCCCTGGTCCTGGCGACCGACTGGCTCGCGCGAGTCCGACCACCCGGCCTGGGCTCTCTGCATCGCGTTCTGGCGCCGGCGGTCGTGGCGGCAACGGCCATATGGGCCTTTGCGTTCAGCAACGGCATCTACGATCAGCCGCACTCGCGCATCCAGGCGTCCGACTGGATCTACGCCAACATCCCGGCGGGCGCGACGCTCGCGACCGAGCATTGGGACGATCGACTGCCGCTGGCCCGGCCAGGCCAGGATCCCGGCAAATACAAGTACACCGAGCTCAGCCTGTACGACCAGGAGAACGCCGCCAAACGCGACAAGCTGGAAGCAACGCTGGATCAAAGCCAGTACGTCATCATGGCCAGCCGCAAACTGGTCGGCTCGATCCCCCGCCTGCCCGAACGTTATCCGTTAGCCACGACCTACTACCGCCTGTTGCAGTCGGGCCAGCTGGGCTTCGAGCTCGTCGGCCATATACAAGTCGAGCCGCGCCTGGGCCCCATTGGCTTCGACGACAGCCTGGCCCAGGAAGACTTCACTGTCTACGACCATCCGCTGGTCGAAGTCTGGGCCAAGCGAGCCGACTACTCGAGTCAGACGATGCGTCAGCAGTTGAACGCCGTTCCGCTCGACCGCGTCGTCAATGTCCGCCCGGTCGACGGCGGCAAAGGCGCCTTGCTGCAAACGCCGGCCGAGCAACAGGCGCAGGTGAACGCCGGCACCTGGAGTCAGCTCTTCGCGCGAGAGAGCCTCGTCAACAGCCTGTCGCTCCTGTTCTGGCTGCTGGCCGCCGAGCTCATCGCCTTGAGCGCGGTACCAGTCCTGTGGCGCGTCTTACCGTTCCTGGCCGACCGCGGCTTCGGCGCCAGCAAAATCCTCGGTCTGGCGTTCGTTGCATACTTGACCTGGCTGATCGCGAGCCTCAAGCTGGCGCCGTTCGAGCGCCCGCTGATCGTGTTGGCCTTACTCGCCCTGGTCGCGCTCTCGGCCGCGGCCACCTGGCGGCAGCGAACGCTCTTCTTCGCGTGGATCCACCAGGAACGCCGCCTCCTGATCGCCACCGAGACGATTTTCCTGCTGACCTTCGGCGTGTTCTTGTTCATTCGGGCCGCTAACCCCGACCTGTGGCACCCCGTCTTTGGTGGCGAGAAACCGATGAACTTCGCCTACCTCAACGCCGTAACCAAGAGCGAGTACTTCCCGCCCTACGACCCGTGGTTCGCCGGCGGCATCATTAACTACTACTACTTCGGCTTTGTTCTGGTCGCGGTGCTGATCAAGTTGACCGGCATCATGCCGGAAATCGCCTTCAACCTCGCCGAGCCGACGCTGTTTGGAGCGCTGTGTTGCGGCGTCTTCAGCCTGGCCTTCACGTTGAGCATCCCTGTGCGCGGCCACGTCCGTCGAGGCACCGCTTATGTCGCTGGGGTGGCGGCCGTCTTCCTCGTAGGACTCCTGGGCAACCTCGACGCGGGTTTACAGGTCCTCGACCAGTTGTGGAAGCTCGGCGGTGACGTGGCCCCTCAGTCGGGCGGGGTGATTCGGCTCAGCAGTGGCGTCCTGGCGCTGCTGCAAGGAGCGCATTTCCCGGTGCTCGACTTCTGGCGCAGCACCCGCTTCATCGGACCTGAGGACGTCGGACCGATCCACGAGTTCCCGTACTTCACCTTCCTGTACGGCGACCTGCACGCGCATCAGATCGCACTGCCATTGACGGTGGCCGTGCTGCTCGTGGGTCTGAGCCTGTTGCGCAGCTTGCGCGCCCATCCAGATCATCTGCCGTGGCCTGCCCTGTTGATCGTGGGCGTCCTGGTTGCGATGCTGCGCGCCACCAACACGTGGGATTTTCCGACCTACGCCGGGGTCACCTGCCTGCTCCTGGTCTTAGGCAGCCTGCCAGCGCTGTTGCGCCTCGATCGGCGTGCTATCCAGACGCTCATCATCAGCCTGCTGATCTTTGGCATCGCGTTTCAGTTCTCGTTCGCGCCCTATCTGCAGCGCTATCAGCTTTTTTACAACGGTGTCGACCCGGTCAAAGCCAGGACAGCGTTGAGCCAGTATCTGACAATCCACGGGCTGTTCCTGTTCCTGGGCGGGTCGTTATTCGCCTGGTATGCCATCCAGGCCAGACGGCGGGTGGCCGCGGCGCGGCGTCAGACTGCGCTGGTACCGGAGCACGGCTACTACGGCATGCTGCTACCCGTCGGTGCGCTGAACGGCTACGCCTCACCCGCTGGCTGGGCGGTCGGTATCAGCGCGCTCGTCGGCCTGGCGTTGCTGGTGAGTGGCTACGTGACCCGCGGCTTTGTGGTGATCGGCATCGGCCTGGCCGTGGCGGCCACGATCGCGCACTGGCGCCGCTCGAATCAGGCTGTCCAAGCAGCGCTGTTCGCCTGCGCCCTTTTTGCGACGCTCATCCCCGAATTCGTGTCGCTGCAGGGCGACATCGGCCGCATGAACACGGTTTTCAAGTTCTATCTGCAGGCCTGGGTGCTGCTGTCGGTCACGGCCGCCGTCGCCCTGGGCTGGCTGTCCCGCCGCGCCCAGCGTGACACGCTGCTGCGCCAGATTCGGCCTGCCTGGGTAGCCCTGGCGGCGATCTTTGTCCTCGCGGCCGTCGCCTATCCGTTATTGGCCAGCAAAGCCAAAGTCGGCCTGCGCTTCGAGGATCTGCCCTTGTCGCTCGATGGCATGCAATACATGGATGTCGCGCAGTATCGCGATGACGGCAAGGACCTGAACCTGCCTGCCGATGCCAAAGCCATCCGCTGGCTGCAGGACAACGTCGTCGGCACGCCGGTCGTCCTCGAAGGGCGGTCGCCTGTGTACCGCTGGGGCTCGCGCATCTCGATTTACACGGGTCTGCCGACTATCGTCGGCTGGGATGTCCACCAGGGCCAGCAGCGGTCCGGCTACACGGGCATGATTCAGGAGCGGATCACGGACGTCGAGCGGATGTATGGCTCGGTCAACCCGCAGGAAACGCTCGGCTTGCTGCGCAAGTACCAGGTCCGCTACGTGGTGATCGGCGGTCTGGAGCGGGCGTACTACCCGGGCCCGGGCCTCGACAAGTTCCGCACCATGCCTGAGCTAAGCCTGGCATACGATGCCGATGGCGTGCAGATCTACGAGGTGTCCTCATAGCTCGCCTCTTGCAGATCGTGCTCGGCTTCGGCGTCAGCGCCCTGGCGATTTATCTGCTGCTGCAGCAGGTGTCCCTGGAACAACTGGGCCAGGCTTTGAGCCGCGCCCAGCCATTACCGATCTGTGTTGTCGTGGTGTGCGTCGTCGGATCATTGGTGACTCGCGCCGCGCGCTGGCAGGTCTACTTTCTGCCGGAGCGGCGCGTGTCGTTCGGCCCGCTGCTCGGGACGCTGGCTATCAGCTACATGGCCAGCACCTTTCTGCCGTTGCGAGCAGGCGAGCTGGTGCGCGCCGTCTTTCTTGGCCAGCGAGAGCGGATCCCAATCCCACGGATCGTCGGCACGATCGTCCTGGAAAAGCTGTTCGACTTCCTCGCCATCGGTGTGATGTTGCTGTTGCTGGTGACGCTGGCACCGTTGCCCGATGCCGCTCGCGCGGCGGGGGTGTCCATCGCCGCGGTCATCCTGCTCGGCTTCGGCTTCGTCATGGCACTGGCGCTGTTTCGCTCACGAACGATGCGCCTGGTCGGCTTGGTTGAAAGCCTGCTACCCGTCGGCATACGTCGACGGGTGCCATTGCAGCACGCAGTCGCACAGTTCGCCGAAGGCACCGATTCGTTGCGTGTTGCCCGGCTGTGGCTCCCGCTCCTCGGATGGACGGCTCTGACCTGGGTCTTCTCTATCGGCAGCGCCTGGGGCGGTTCGCTGGCGCTCGGCGCGTCGCCTGGGCTGGCGGCATTGTTGTTCCTGACAGTGTTGACCAGTACGGGCCAGGCGGTTCCGTCGAGTCCCGGGTATGTAGGCGTGTATCACGCCGCCGCCACCCTGGCCCTGACCGCCTTCGGCGTCGAGCCAGCGACGGCCATCGCGATCGCCGTCGTGACTCACGCCTTTTCCTACGGCCCGCTGGTGCTGCTTGGACTCATCGCCCTGTGGACTGGCGGCTACACCATCGGCGACGTTTTGAACGGCGTCAGCGGCCGTCGCGCGGCAGTCAAACCGGCGGTTGCGGCCGAGCCCTGGCCCCTGGCGCCTGATCCCTGATGCGCGACGCCCTCACCTGGTACGTGGTCGTCCAGGTCGCGGGGCTGGCCGTGTGGCCGCTACTTTCCCGCGCCCTGAGCCCACTCGAAGATCGTGGCTGGGCCGTGAGCAAAGTCGCCGGCTCGCTGGCCATCGCCTGGCTGGTGTGGCTGATCTGCATGCTGACACCGGTCCCGTTCTCACGGGCCACGCTCACCGTGGCGTTGCTAGCCGTGGCCACTGCCGCCTGGGTCTCACTCTCACGCCAGGAGGGCCTGACCGCTACGTTTGATTGGCTCCGCGCCCAGCGTCGACTGCTGATCGCCTGGGAGATCCTGTTCGGCACAGCGTTCGTGCTGTTTGCTTTGCTGCGCGCGCACGAGCCAGCCATCGCCGCCTTCGAAAAGCCGATGGACATGGCCTTTCTCAATGGCTTCATGTCCGCCGCGACGTTGCCGACCCAGGACAGCTGGCTGTCTGGCTATGGCGTGCCCTACTACTACTTCGGCTATTTCGTCCTGGCCTGTCTGGGCAAACTGAGCGGCGCCGAGCCGGGCGTCGCCTACAACCTGGCCGCCGCCACCGTGCCGGCCCTGGCCATAGTCGGTCTGGCCTCACTGGCCTGGAACCTGGCTCGCGCGGCTGCCGTCCAACCGCTCTGGGCAGCCGCGGGCTCAGCGCTCGCCACGGCCTCGGCGCTGCTGTGCGGCAATCTCTCCACCATTTTCGAGTTCTTGTTCTCCCAGGGCGTCGTGCCCGCGGCTGCCGGGGACACGCTCGGCATCAAGCGCTTCGGCGAGAACATCGTGCCGGGTGTCTGGCCACCGGACAACACGTTCTGGTGGTTCAAGGCGTCGCGCGTCATGCCCAACACGCAGCCAGACGGGATCAACGAGTTTCCGTTCTTCTCAGCGCTGTTGAGCGATCTGCACCCGCATTTCGTCAGCCTGCCGTTCGAGGTGCTGGTGCTCTCGGTGGTGGCGGCACACGTGATCAGTCGCGGGGCGACGCTGCGCTCGCTCTGGACGCAGGGCCTCGGCGCACTGGCGCTGGGCGGCCTGCTGGTGATCAACACCTGGGACATCGCTCCGTTCTGGCTGCTGTACATCGGCCTCAGCGCGTACGCCGCGTCGCTCCTCGGTACATGGCGCTGGCGCTGGGTAGCGGCCATCGGTACCCCGTTTGCCGGGGCGGTCCTGTACGCGCCGTATTTCGTCGGCTATGCCGGCCCGCCGCTTGGGCTGGGCGTCGTGACGGATCGCACACCGCTCGGCTCGCTGTTCGTCCTGTTCGGCTGGGCCATCTTCCTGCTCGCGGCGCTGGGCTTGTTCACCCGCTGGTGTGTCGGCGATCGCCGCGGCTGGCAGGTCACCGCCGTCGGCGCGGTCGTGGGCGTGGTCCTGGCCGTCGTGGGCCAGCCCAGCCTCGGCGTCCTGGTGGCACTGCTGGCCGCGGTGCTGCCCTGGCCAGGGGTGCTGCAACGCTTCGACCCGGCCGCGGCCATGGTGCTGGGCATCGGCGCCTTCGCCGCGGCGATGCTGCTGGGCGTCGAAGTGATCTTTCTCGACGATGTGTTCCATTCGCGGATGAACACGGTGTTCAAGTTCCACGAGAACGCCTGGCTGCTGGCAGGCCTGGCTGGCGGGGTGGGCCTGGCACTCGTCGGCCGCTTCACGCGCCGCGCGCGCTGGCCCGTCGCTTTGTTAGCCGTGGTGTTCCTGGCCGCTGGCCTGGTTTATCCCGTCTCGGCCATGATCACGCGTTTCAAGGAAGTCCCGCCAGGTGGCCCAACCCTGGACGGCCTGACGTTCCTCGCTGCCGATGACCGCGTCGCGATCCGCTGGCTGGCTTCGCAAAACGGCGCTAGTGGCAGAACCGTACTGGCGGAAGCCGTTGGCGACGAGTACTCCGGCGCCGCCCGCATGGCCACCTACTCCGGCGCTACCACCGTCCTGGGCTGGGCCGGCCACGAGCTGCAGTGGCGTGGTCCGCTTCCCGAACTGGGGGCTCGCCAGACCGACCTGGCTAACCTCTACCGCGACGCCCCCACGGAAGCGATCCGCCCGTTATTG
>DASYKL010000181.1:0-1909 GCA_035995405.1 Chloroflexota bacterium | reverse complement strand
GGACGCCGCCACGCGCGCTGCGCAGGAGTTCGACGTCCAGCACACCTACTCCAACCTGGCGGCGCTGCTCGGACAATCAGATCGACTTGATGCGCTCGTGCTCGCTACGCCGACGGACACTCATCACGCGCTCGTCTGCGCGGCTCTGGATGCTGGACTCCACATTCTGTGCGAGAAGCCGCTGGCGTTTGACCTCGCCCAGGCTACCGCGATGGCCGACGCAATTCGCCAGCGTGGCACTGTTGGCAAGATGGGATTTCTGTTCCGCTACTCACCGGCTGTGGAGCACATGAAAACCCTGGTCGACAGTGGGTATCTCGGCGACTTGCAGCTGTTTGAAAGCGTGACCGTCAATGCCCAGTTTGCCGATCCCATTCGCCCCCTGCACTGGAAAATGCAGCGCAACCGCGCCAATGGCGGCGTCTTCGTGGAGTACGGTTCTCACAGCATCGACCTGGCTCAATGGTTTGGCGGCCCGATTAACAGTGTCGTCGCTCACGGTGTAACCCAGATCCCCCAGCGACTCACCGCGACAGGGACTCCTGGAGTCGTCGATGTCGACGATGCAGCGACCTGGATTGCAACGTTCTCGCAGGGCGGCGAAGGCGTTTTTCGGACCGGCTGGGCATCACTCCCGATTGACGGCAACGGCATGCGTCTTTTTGGCTCGCGCGGCGCGCTGGCCTGGCTGCAGTCCCCGAATCGGCGCAGCGAGCGCGTGGTCGGCGCCACGCTGGAGCATCCGGAACCGACCGTGCTGTTCGAGTTTGAGCCGCCGTACGACCCGCGCTTCGATGAAGGTGCATTCCCGCTTGGGTTGCTCGCCCGCTACAACCAGCGACTCGTGGACAGTTTCGTTGCGGACGTGCGGCGAGGCCAGGCATCTGGCCCTTCGTTCGAAGCTGGATTACGGGCACAGGAAGTCCTCGCGGCGATCCGCACATCGCTGGATGAACACCGCTGGGTGCAGGTCGAGCGGACCTGAGCGAGCCATGGTGCGCTATATCCTCGGCCGACTGCTCGCCGCGATCCCGGTGTTACTGGGCGTTTCGGTGGTTGTGTTTGTCGTGCTGCATCTCATTCCGGGCGACGTTGCCCAATTGATTGCATCACGCTCTTTCGCTGCCGTAACGCCCGAGCAAACTGCGCAGATGCGCCACCAGCTTGGACTGGACGATCCGCTGTGGCTGCAGTATTTACATTTTCTGACGCAAGCGCTGACCGGTGATCTGGGGCGGTCGTTCTATACCAATAGACCGGTCGTTCAGTCCATTCTCGAACAGTTTCCGGCGACGTTGAGTCTGGCCGGCGCGGCGCTCGGTCTTTCAGTTGTCATTGGGCTCAGCCTCGGCATCCTGGCCGCCGTGAAACACAACACCTGGATCGACAATTTGGCCATGACCTTTTCTCTGGGTGGTCTGTCCATTCCCATTTTCTGGTCTGGACTGATGCTCATCTACCTGTTCTCAGTGCAACTCAACTGGCTCCCGATCACCGGCGACGAGGGCTGGAAGACGTTGATTCTGCCGGCGGTCACCCTCGGCTACGACTCAGCCGCATTCATCGCCCGCATGGTGCGCACGAGCGTGTTGGAAGTACTGCACCACGACTATGTCTTGACCGCTCGCGCCAAGGGCCTGAGTCCCCGCGTCGTACTTGGCCGTCACGTCATGAAAGCGGCATTGATTCCTATCGTGACGCTTATCGGCCTGCAGGCTGGGCGCCTGTTAGGTGGGGCTGTCATCGTCGAGGTGGTCTTCGCCAGACAGGGCGTTGGTCACCTCGCCGTAGAAGCCATTCAGTACAAGGACTACTCCCTGGTGCAGGGCGTCGTTTTGCTCGCCGCGGCGATTTATGTGTTGGTCAACCTGGCTGTCGATGTGTCGTATGCCTGGCTCAATCCACGCAT
>DASYKL010000180.1:0-7774 GCA_035995405.1 Chloroflexota bacterium | reverse complement strand
CTGGCGTTTGCCGTCGTCGCCTCGGCCGTTGCATTTGGCGCCCTGTTCGTCCTCGAGCACTACCGATAGCCTGTCCGGCGTGCTGCAGGTTACGGATGCGCACGAGGCACTGGTTCTGTCCGACGTGTGGCTCGCCTGACGACACGCGGCGTTCAAATCGAGGTCGCCCAATTATCAGTCAATCGTGGTGCACTCGGTGGTTGCTTCTCCATCCTCTGATGCGTCAAGGCCGGCCTGGAGTTGTACGAGGAGCTCCAGCAACGTGCGCCGCTGTTCGGCCGGCAGAGATGCCAGCCAGGCGCGTTCGGCGCGGTGGAGCCGGGGCACGAGTTCATCCATGAGCTGCCGCGCCGTCGGCGTAATTGTGATCAGCACCATGCGCCGATCTTTCGGGTGCGGCCCACGCTGGACCAGGCCACGAGTCTCAAGTGAATCCAGCAGCCCGGTGACCGTGGCACGGTGGAGGAACAGACGCTCGGCGATGACATAAGGTGGCAGCGGCTCGCTGGCGCCGCGCAGGATCTCGAGGACCACGAAGGCGGTCGCCGAGGGGATGCCGGAGGAGTGGGCCAGCGCAGCGACGCGGGCGGACAGCCGATCGGCGGTCTGGACGAGATTGAGCACGCAGGCGGTGCTCACGGCGCTCGAACCCGGGTAGTCGCGCTCGAACTGAGGTCCGAGGCGGATCGGCTGACGTGCGGGCACACCGCCGAGCTTAGCGCCGATTGACAACTTCTGGCTGCCTCCATATAGTTTGGATACCAATCATATGGTAACAAACTTGCCGCTCAGGAGGTTATTGTGACCCAACCCGTTGCGCCGCCCGACAATGCCCCACTCACCGCTCCGCCGCCCGTCGCCAGCATTCACCACATCTCCCTCACCGTCACCGACCTGGCGCGGAGCGAGGCCTGGTACACCGAGCTGTTCGGCATGACCAAGATCATGGACGAGCCGCATCACGGCGGCCGCGCCATCGTCCTCATGCAAGTCCAGGCGGGCCTGTTTATCGGTCTGCACGCCCACGATGCCAATCAGCGCGAGAACTTCGCCGAAACGCGGACCGGCCTCGACCACGTCTCCTTTGGCGTGTCGAGCCGCCCCGAGCTGGAGGCCTGGGAGCGCCGTCTGGCCGAGCGCCACATCGTCCACTCGGCGATTGCTGACGCCTCTTACGGCTCCGTCCTGGTCCTGCGTGACTCGGACAACATCCAACTCGAGTTCATTGCCCCAGCCCAGGGCTGAGGCGTACCGATCAGGAGTCTGGCCATGAGTGCAACCATCTCACCGCCGCAGCCACCTGCCACCGCGGGCGAGGCCCCGCCGCCGCCGGTCGCGATGATGCAATTGATCACCGGGTCCGTGTGGCTGAGCAAGGCGATCTACGTCGCAGCAAAGCTGGGTCTCGCGGATCTGGTTGCCGAGGCACCGCGTACCGCCGCGGAGCTGGCGGCGGTCACCGGGAGCCATGCGCCGTCGCTTGGCCGAGTGCTGCGCGCGCTGGCGAGCAGCGGCATTTTCGCCGCTGACGAGAGCGGCCGTTTTCACCTCACGGAGATGGCTGCGACCCTCCAGACGCAGGTGCCCGGCTCATTGCACGCCATGGCCATCCTGTGGGGCGAGCCGTGGCACTGGCAGGTCTGGGGCAGCTTCCTGCACGGCGTGCAGACGGGCGAGGTGCCCTGGCCGCACGCCACCGGCCAGGATCTGTTCGCCTACTTCGCATCCCACGCTGAGCAGGCCGGCCAGTTCGACGCGGCGATGACCGCCTTCTCAGGTCAGGAAGCGGCGGCGGTTGCAGGGGCGTATGACTTCGCTGGCATCGGCACGCTGATGGACGTCGGTGGCGGCCAAGGCCTGTTGCTGTCAACCATTCTGCGCGCTCACCCGCACCTGCGCGGCATCCTCGTCGAACTGCCGCCAGTCGCGGAGAGTGCCCGCCAGCAGCTCGCCTCGACCGATCTGGGCGATCGCGTCGAGGTCGTCGGCGGCGACTTCTTTGCCACCCTGCCGACCGGCGCCGACGCGTGCATCCTCAAGAACATCTTGCACGACTTCGCCGACGAGCCGGCTGTGGCGATCCTGCGCGCCTGCCGTCGAGCACTGCCCGTCGGGGCCCGGCTGCTGGTCGTCCAGGAGGCGCTGCCGCCTGGCAATTCGCCATCGGTCGGCAAACTGTTGGACATGCAGATGCTGCTGATCGGTGGCCGCGAGCGCACCGAAGCTGAATATCGGACGCTGTACGAGACGGCAGGCTTCGATCTCCGCCGCGTGATTCCCACGCCCGCGCCGCTCCATCTGATCGAAGGCGTGGCGGTCGCCAGGTAGGGCAGCGAGCATCGTCACGAATGACCTCGCGGCAGTGTCGCCGCTGGACTGGCAGCGCGTGAATTTCCTCGGGCGCTGCGCCTTCACCGCTGCACGCCCCGACCAGCTACGACCACTTACGCGAGTGCGTGTTGCGCGTAGACCTTACGCCCAATTTCGGGGTCGATGTTCCACATCTTGGCGAGACGCTCGTGCACCTCTGGCCACGCGGTGAGTGCGTCGGCCTCGCTCATCGTGTGTCCGCCGAACAGTGCGTCCAGGCGGGCAAAGCTGCGGTCCCAGCCGGCGGCAGTCAGCGCGGCCTGGTTACGATCGCTAAAGGTGTGGCTGAACACGAGGGCACACCCGTCGCCTTCGGGCCGCAGCTCGAAACGCAGCGTGCCCTCGCCTTGCCACGAGCCGATCAGTCGCCGCGGCGGATCGCTTTCAACGATCCCGAGCTCGCCCGGGAACCAGTGCTGTAGCTCGGTCGAGTCGGTCAGTGCTCGCCAGACCCGTTCGACAGGTTGGTCGTAGTGCCGTTCGAGGCGCAATACCGGGCCGTCGCCCTCGTCGAAAGCGAACCCGCGGAAGTCCAGGGCGGCGATGAACTTGCGGCCTGGAGTGGGATCCAGAGCGAAGCGCGTGGCGTAGCGCTCGTGCCGCTCCCCGATTGGCGCATGAGCGCGTTCCTCGGACAGGTGCTCGCCCGACAGGTGCACGTCGAGCCGATCAAAGTAGCATTCCCAGCCCGCTGCGGTCTGGGCCGCGATGGCGCGGTCATCGAAGATATGCGTGAACGTCAGGGAGCACCCCTGGCCCGCCGTGCGCAGCTCGAACCGAAACCGCTGCCCGCCAAAGATCCATTCGATCAGATGCGGTGGGTCCAGTTCGGTGACCTGCCCGGTTTGTCCGCCGGCCTCGAAGACCTCGCCCGCTGCGGGCGTCCAATCCGCGGCAGCGGGAAACCAGCGTTCGAGCTCGGCAGGCACGCTGATGGCTCGCCAAACCCGCTCGATGGGCTGCCTGAGGTGCCGTTCGAACCGCAGCGCGGGGCGGCCGTCGATGGTTTCCAGGGTTCCGTTCATTGGGGGTTTTCCTCCAGGTGTCGTTCCAGCGCATCCAGACGGTCGGACCAGAACGCGCGATACGGCGCCAGCCAGGCATCGACTTCGGCCAGCGGCTCGGGCCGTAGCCCGTACCAGCGCCGCTGAGCATCACGGCGCACGTCCACCAGACCGACCTCGCGCAGCACTCGCAGATGCTTCGACACCCCCGGCTGGCTCAACCCGAGCTGGTCGACCAGCTCCCCGGCCAGTCGGTCACGAGTGCGCAGGAGGTCGAGGATCTGCCGTCGGTGTGGTTCGGCAAGGGCGTCGTACGCGGTCGCCATAGGAATCACCATAACCAGACGGCTATATAACTGTCAAGAAATGCTCGTGCGAAGGTCACCGCTGCGCCCGCTGGATGCGCAGGTGAGCTCCTTGGATTGGGCACACCTGACAACGCAGGGGTCGCGCATTCGGTGAACCCGCACAATGACGCCCTCGTTTGAAACGGCCACCCTGCATGCTGCAATGCAACCCGCCGCAGACAGCCGCTTCTGTGATGGGTGCGGTCACGCCAACCGACCCCAGGCACGTTTCTGTGCGAGCTGCGGCTCCGACTTACCTGCTGCAGCGCCGGCATCACCCGTCTCGTTGGACCTCGTGCGACGCGTCTGTGAACGAGGCGAGCCCCTCAAGGCACGCGCGATCCTCGAGAGCGCGCTGGCCGAGCAGCCTGGTGACGATCGCTTGCGTTTTGTGTACGCCACATTGTTGCTGCAGGCAGCGGACTGGGAGAACGGACTCGCACAGCTCGAACAGGTGCGTGCGAGTGCGCCGTGGTCGCCGGTCGTGGAGGCGTACATCGGCGGAGCGCAGTTAGGTCTGAATCGGGTCAGTCAAGCCAAGGACACGCTCGACGCCGCGGTGGCGCAGGCGCCGGACGACTTTTATGTGCTGCTTAAACGAGGTGAGGTCTACTGCCGACTGGGTATCTATCTGACCGCTGTCGAAGCGCTGGAACGTGCCTCACGCATCAGCGTGGACGACCCGGTCGGACGCGAAGCGGTGCGTCGACTGCTGCGCTTCGCGCGGGAGAAAAGCAGCGGCGGTTTCGTGCGCCAGGTGCGAGCGCGCGGGATTGGCTTCACCTTCAAGTGGCCATGGCGTTCTGCCGGGCAGCAGGGCTCCGTTGGTCGCACCGACCAGGCCTGGGGGGCGTGATGGAGTTTGTATTCCTGTTCGGGTCGATGCTGATCGTGATGCTGGTGCGGGTGGCTGCGCCACTTGGAGTGCGCATCAGCGGCGACCCTATCGGCCGGATCAGCCTCGGCTGGAGCGAGCGGGTTCGTTTGCAGCGGACCAATGTTTACGCCATAGGGGCGGTCCTGCTTCTCGCCGCCGTGACAAGCAACCTGCCTCTGGTGGGTGTTCTCGCGGTCATGACTGGGATTTTGGCAATTCTGGCGATCCCGACTCGCTACGTACTGACGACACACGGCGTCGCCCTCAACCGGACGGTGTTCCGACCGTGGACAGACTTCAGCAGCTTCGAGAGAGACGCGAAGGGCATCCAGCTTGTGCCAAAGCCAGGCGTACGCGGCTTTCGCATGGTCATGAGCCCGCCGAAGAGTCTTGAAGTCGCCAAGAGGCTTGACAGGTTCATCGCAGTCGCCCCGCGCGCTGGCAGTGACGCCACGCCAGGGACTAAAGGCCGCTCACGCTGGCCAACCCGCACATCCAAACGCAGCCGCACGATGGCGTCGGCACATTCGTGAATCCTCAGTACAGGAGGTTGCTGCATTGATGACGTGTTCGAGATATCGCACCCGCGAGCGGCGCTGGGCGTTACTGACGTCCGCCAGCGTGCTGTTGCTGGTTATCGGGCTGGGTCTGAGCGCCGTCGCGGCCTTTGCCGCCGATACCCCTCAGCCCGACCCGAGCGGGATCGCACTCGGGTCAGGATCAGATCTGGCCGGGATTACGCCCGGAACATTGACTCCGGATGACTTCGACACTGCCGCCACAACAGAGCCGTTCGCTCTGAAACTGGCCGACATGGTGAATCAGAACCGACTCGGGATCAACTTCACCTGGACTCTGGTGGCTGGTTTCCTGGTCATGTTCATGCAGGCGGGCTTTGCGCTCGTCGAGACAGGCTTTACCCGCGCGAAAAACGCCGCCCACACCATGACCATGAACTTCATGATCTATGTGCTGGGCCTGACCGGTTATTTTATCTGCGGTTTCGCCTTCCAGATGGGTGGCGTCGGCCTGGTCGGGGTGCCAAACCTGGGCGGCCTGGCGGTGCTGAACCATGAGATCACTATTTCGTTGGGTGGCATCGACTGGGGCCTGATCGGCTGGAAAGGCTTCTTCCTGTCCGACGGTACCTACGACGTCGGTGTCGTCGTCATGTTCTTGTTCCAGATGGTGTTCATGGATACCACCGCGACCATTCCAACAGGCGCCATGGCCGAGCGCTGGAAATGGTCGGCTTTCTGCGTCTACGGCTTCTTCATCTCGATGATCGTGTACCCCATCTTTGGCAATTGGGCCTGGGGCGGCGGTTGGCTCAGCCAGTTGGGCAAAATCGGCCTGGGTCAGGGGTATCTGGACTTCGCGGGCTCGGGCGTCGTACACGCCATCGGCGGCTGGTCGGCACTCGCCGGCGCAATCGTCCTGGGGCCGCGACTCGGTAAGTACAACAAGGACGGGTCGGCCAACCCGATCATGGGCCACAACCTGGTTCTTGGCCTCCTGGGCTGCTTCATCCTGGCTTTCGGTTGGTTCGGCTTCAATCCTGGCTCGACGCTCGGTGCTTCGGGCAATGGCAACTTGCGGATTGGCATGGTCGCGGTATCGACAATGCTGGCCTCAGCGTCGGCGGCTATTGTGGCCATGGTCTACACCTGGGTTGTCGAGAAAAAGCCCAACCCGGCCATGATGGGTAACGGCTTGCTGGCCGGCCTGGTTGCCATTACCGCACCCAGCGGTTTCGTCAGTCCTTTCAGCGGCTTCCTTATTGGTGCCGTGGCTGGGTTGCTGGTGTGCCTGGCCGTTCCGTTCTTCGATCGTCTCAGGGTCGACGATCCGGTTGGTGCCATCTCGGTACACGGCGTCAATGGGCTGTGGGGCCAGCTTGCGCTCGGGCTGTTTGCTGATGGCACGATGAACTACGGTGGCACGGTCGCCAGAGGTTTGTTCTTCGGCGATGTGGGGCAGTTCATCGCCCAGATCGTCGGTGCGCTGGTCGCATTCGGCTGGGCTTTTGGAATCTGCTGGGTGTTCTTCACCGTCCAGAAGGCGATCATGGGTCTGCGGGTCTCGGAAGAAACTGAGCTGCAAGGACTCGACCTGCCCGAAATGGGTATGCCCGGCTACGCGCCGGATGCCGAGCCCTACCGCGGCGCATTCCCCATTCCTGGCGATGGCGCTCTCAGGGGTGCTCCTGCGGTCGTCTGAGCTCTCTTTAGCTTCAGCCAGGAACCGTGATGTTCCTGGCTGAAGCTGCCGTCGTTCTGATTGTCGCCAAACTGGCAGGTGAGCTGGCCAGCCGCTGGGACCAACCCCCCGTCCTCGGACAGTTGCTGGGTGGGCTGGTGCTGGGGTTGTGTTTGTCGTTCGTCCACAACCCGTCACTAGATGCGGGCGCCAGCGAGCTTGGCACTCTGGCAAGCCTCGGCGTGATTCTGCTGATGTTCCTGGCCGGTCTGGAGACCGACTGGGATCAGCTTCGAGCAACAGGCAAAGCGGCGTTTGTCGCCGCAGCGCTCGGTGTCGTCGCCCCTCTGGCGGGTGGCTATGCGCTTTCGCTGCTCTTCGGCCTGCCACCTATCGAGTCGTTGTTCGTCGGTGTCATCCTGACTGCGACCTCGGTCAGCATTACGGCGCAGACTCTGATGGAGATGGGCAGCCTCCAGACGGTCGAGGGCGCCACCGTCCTCGGGGCGGCGGTGATCGACGATGTCATTGGCCTGGTGGTGTTTTCGCTCGTGGTGGCACTGACCAACAGCGGAACGGAACAAACAAATCTTGGCTGGCTGGCCGCCTACCTGCTGGTCTTCTTTACTGTGTCTGCGCTATTGGCGCCCTGGCTGATCTCGCGGTTGCTGCGGCTAGCGGAACGCCTCCGTGGCGCGGAGGCAATGTTGGCGATCGCCATCGCCATCGGCCTCCTGTATGGCGTCGCCGCCGAACGCGCCGGGCTCGCGGCGATTACGGGTGCCTACGCAGCTGGACTACTGATCAACCGCCACAATCGCTATCCGGAGATCACCGAGCGCACCAAGGTGCTTGCCTACGGACTGTTTGTGCCTATCTTCCTGGTCAAGACCGGCATGGATGCCCATCTGGAAGCGCTCGGTCCGGCGTTGGTGTTTGTGCTCGCCACGACCGCGATGGCAGTTGTTACAAAGGTA
>DASYKL010000179.1:0-2955 GCA_035995405.1 Chloroflexota bacterium | reverse complement strand
ACAATCTGTGCTGCCATGCCCGAGATTGAACTCGTCCTGGGCCTCCTTGTGGCGGTCGCTGCGCTGGCGACGCTGGCGCATCGATTGAGCGTCCCGTACCCCATTGTGCTGGTGCTCGGCGGGCTGCTGATCGGGTTCGTGCCTGGGCTGCCCGATGTGCAGCTAGCGCCTGACCTCGTCTTCCTGCTGTTTCTGCCACCGCTGCTCTATATCTCGGCCTTCTATACGTCTGTCCGCGATTTTCGTGCGCACGCGCGCCCAATCCTGTCGCTCGCCATCGGCCTGGTGGTGGCTACGACCATCGTGGTCGCGGCAGTCGTGCACGCGGCCGTGCCGGGCCTGGACTGGGCGGTGGCCTTCACCCTGGGCGCCATCGTCTCGCCGCCAGACGCCGTGGCCGCGACGGCCATCCTCCGACGATTGCCAGTGCCGCGCGGCATCGTGACCGTGCTCGAAGGCGAGAGCTTGCTCAACGACGCCGCCGGCCTGGTTGCGTTTCGGGTTGCCCTGGCGGCTGCCGTGACGGGCAGCTTCTC
This sequence comes from Chloroflexota bacterium, assembly GCA_035995405.1. GTDB lineage: Bacteria > Chloroflexota > UBA6077 > UBA6077 > CF-72 > CF-72. The sequence goes on along the minus strand of DASYKL010000179.1, from coordinate 2,419 downwards.
GGCCACCCAGGCGGTCGGCGGGTTCGTGCTGGTGGGCGTCGGCGGCGTCGCTGTCGGGCTGGCGGTCGGCTGGCTGGTCGCACGGCTACGGCGGCCGCTCCATGACCCGCCGGTTGAGATCACGATCTCGCTGCTGACGCCGTTTGCCGCCTACCTACCGGCCGAGGCGGTGGGCGTCTCCGGGGTGCTGGCAACGGTCGCCGCTGGGCTCTATCTTGGGCGTCAGGCGCCGTCGTTGATGGAGGCGGACACGCGCGTCCAGGGTCGCGCGGTCTGGGAGACGCTGGTGTTCTTGCTCGACGGTCTGGTGTTCATCTTGATCGGCCTGCAATTGCCGTCGATCGTGATGCGGCTCGGCAATCGGCCACCGCTCGGGCTCGCCGCGCTGGCGCTGCTGGTCTGCGGCAGCGTCGTGGTGGTGCGCTTCGTCTGGGTGTTTGTGACGGATTGGCTGGCCCACCCGCGGCGCGCGCGAGCCGACACGCGCGCAGGCTGGCGCGAGGACGTCGTCATCTCGTGGGCCGGCATGCGCGGGGTCGTCTCACTTGCTGCCGCGCTGTCGCTCCCGTTCACGACCGCCTCGGGCGCGCCATTCCAGGAACGGGACCTGCTCATCTTCCTCACCATTTGCGTGATCCTGGTGACCCTCGTTGGACAGGGACTCACGTTTCCCTGGGTGCTGCGCGTCCTGCGCGTGCACGGGGATGGTGCGGAGGAGCAGGAGGAGGCATCAGCCCGCGAGGTCGCGACGCAAGCTGCGCGAAATCGCATCGAGGCCCTGGCAGGGGACTGGCCTGACCACCTGCCGCTGATCGACACGCTGCGCGCGCAATACGCCCACCGGGCCAGCCATTTCGACGATCGGGGATCGGCTACTGACAGCCAGGAATCGTCTACCGACGGTGGGGCCCGGTCGGCCGCTGCCTCAGCTGCCGAGCAGGAATTGATCGAGCACCGCGCCATTCGCCACGCGGTGATCGAGGCCGAGCGCGACGCGATTATCGATTTGCGGGATCGCGAGGAGATCAGCGACGACGTTCAGCGCCGCATCGAGCGCGACCTGGACCTCGAAGAGCTGCGCATGGAGGCATAGGCCGAGTCGTCAGGCTGTCACGATACGGCCGGGCGACGAACGCCGCCCCCGGCCGGTGCGCTGCACGCGTGATCGTGACGACGGCGATCTCCGCTTTGGTAAACGTGAGGCCTCAGCGATTGAGGGGCGCCATGTCCGCATAGCGATCGCCGACGGGCGGCACGATCGATCCCAGACGTGCTAACTGGTCCGCGGTCAGCCGAACGTCGTCTGCCGCCGCATTCTCCTCGACGCGCGCGACGTGCTTCGTGCCCGGGATGGGCGCGATGTCGTCGCCCTGAGCCAGAAGCCAGGCGAGTGCCACCTGGGCAGCCGTTGCGCCAACTGTACGCGCAAGCGCCTCCACCTCGTCAACGATGCGCAGGTTGCGCTCGAAATTGCCATCAACGAATCGTGGGTTGTGGCTGCGGAAGTCGTTGGCATCGAGCTGCTCCAGCGACCGGAGCTGACCGGTCAGGAACCCCCGCCCGAGCGGCGAGTAGGCCACAAAGCCGATGCCGAGCTCCCGCACAAGCGGCAGGATGTTCGCTTCGGGATCGCGCGTCCACAACGAGTACTCCGTTTGTAACGCCGTGATCGGATGCACCGCGTGCGCCCGGCGGATGGTTTCGGGCGCCGCCTCGGAGAGGCCAATGTGGCGGATCTTGCCTTCCTGGACCAGCTCGCTGAGCGCACCCATCGTGTCCTCGATTGGCGTGGCCGTGTCGACGCGATGCTGGTAGTACAGGTCGATGTGATCGGTTCCGAGTCGCTTGAGAGATCCCTCCACGGCGATGCGGATGTTCTCCGGTGTGCTGTCGCGCTCCAGGCGACCGCCATGACGATGAGAGATATTCCCGAATTTGGTAGCGAGCACAACCTCATCGCGCCGACCAGCGATGGCCCGCGCCACAAGCTCCTCATTGGTATAGGGCCCGTACACCTCGGCTGTGTCGATGAACGTGATGCCGAGGTCCATGGCTCGGCGAATGGTGCGGATTGATTCCGCGTCGTCGGCACCCGCGCCCGTGTAGTACGCGGACATACCCATGCATCCCAGGCCGAGGCGCGAGACCTCGAGGCCTCCGAGCGAAATATGCTTCATCTGACTGTTCTGATTCCTCCTGGGCTCCATCATCATGTCCGGCAGAGCCACTGGAGCTGATCGGACAGGAGGCCGAACTTGCCTCAGACCTTTGGCCGAGCCGAACCTACAGGCGGCGTTACTTGATCTAAGTGCAGCCGCTTTTTCCCCCGACATAGCCAGCCCCTCGCCGATGGGATAACGAGCGTCCGCTAGGGCCGACCGCGGTGCGGTCTCTCGCCTGCGCCCGCCGAGGTCTCACT
>DASYKL010000178.1:0-3417 GCA_035995405.1 Chloroflexota bacterium | reverse complement strand
CCACCGCCCGCTGGTACTCCTGAGCGGCAGCACGGTATTTTGCGTCGCGCGCCGGATCGCAGCGACCGGGTAAGAGCACGAAGCCGAGATTCGAGTGAGCGTCCGCGGCGATGTCTCGCGCCGACTCGTTGCCGCTGTCGTAATCGGCGATGACCGACCGGAACTGACTCTCAGCCTGACCCCAATAGTCGCCGGCGTCGGCCTGACTCAAACACAGGTACGCCCGACCCAGGCTCAGTTTGCTCCAGTCCGTCACGTTTGACCGCAGCGGCTGCGTCGCCGCCGTCTGGGCCCGCTGGAACAGCTTGATCGCGTCCGTAATGCCAGTCACGTTGGCCGTCGCTCGGGTGCATGCCTCTGGTTGGCCGAGTGACGCCTGCAGCTGCGTTTCGCCCAGCCCGAGATAGGCGCGCGCAAACTCTGCATCGATGGCCAGCGCGCGGCCGAATGCCGCCCGAGCCGCCTCGAGATTGCCGAGCTTGCCGGCTGTGTAGCCCATGAACAGATACAGCACTTCCTTGCCGCTGGCGTCGTCCCACTGTGGATCTGCATTGGCTGCCTTGAAATGAACGTCGGCGTCGGCGAATTTGTCGTTGGTGTACTGGCTCACACCAATCACAAATTCGGCGAAGGCATGGGTGCGGCCAGTCAGACTATCGCGCAGCTGCTGGCGCGACGACGGATCATCGAGCGAGCGGACCGGCACCGATCGACCCAGCTCATGCTGCCCTTCGAGCTCGGGATTGTCGGGTAGGTTGCGCAAGAAGAACTGCTGCGTGAACGAAACCGCACCGCTCTGAAGCTGCAGGTAGCCATAGACGAGGACGTGGATCTTGCTTCGCGTGGCGAGTTGCTCGGCGGCAGTGGCGCGAGCCTCCGCTGAGGCGCCGCCGATGCGGCCGACGCGCGACGGTCCCCAGACCTGCACTTCGAACCGCTGCTGGGGAGAAGCGGCGGGCTGATTGATGGCCTGTAGCTGCTCGTTCAGGGTGGTGTAGAGCGACTCCGAGAGCAGGCGGGCATCGGCCGACTCGACTGCTGCACCTTGTGCGTCAAGTGAGCCGAACTCGGCGACGGCGACGTTCAGGTCGCCGGTCATGGTCGGCGTCGGTCGCGGGTAGAGCAGGTAGCCGCCCACCGCGGCGGCGATGAGCAGCAGCACGAGCGGACCGATGATGCGCCACGGAACTCTGGCTGGCGTCGGGCGCGAGCCGAAGATGATGGTGTTCGAGTCGCCAGTGATAATCGTGCTGTCGCGCACTTCGCCGCCGACGGCGACGTTCCGCTCGCCGCGTGCGCTCGTCGCGCCCGGCTGGGATCTGTCGTCTGGTGGGTCGGGGGCGGTCATGCGCGTCGTTCAGCCATTAAACGCGCCGCGCCGCGAGTTAGCATGGGCGGAGATGGATGCTGTCGCCCCGTTGGCTGGCCAACTCGTTCAAATACTCACGCCATTCCTACCCTATCTGGCTCGCGCGGGTGAAGCGGTGGCCCCGCAAGTTGAGGCGCATGGCTGGGAGTTCGCCCAGCAGGTCTGGGCTCGTCTGAACCCGTCCGTGCAAGGCAAACCGGCGGCTCAGGAAGCGGTCGCCGACCTCGCTGCACAGCCGGCTGACGAAGATGCCCAAGCAGCGCTGCGGGTCCAGCTCAAAAAGCTGCTTGCCGAAGACGCTGAGCTGCAGCACTCACTCTCCACGCTGCTTAGTGAAGCCCATGCGGCTGGCACCGTGAACGTAGACGTAAGCGGCAATCGCAGCGTCGGCGTAGGCCGCGACGTCCGGGGCAGCACGATCATCACCGGCGACCAGAACCAGCTCAATCGCTAATCTGGCCCCACACGAAAATTCACGTCTCACCGAGTAACCGCACGACCGCATCTAATACGCGCTCCGCGACAACGCTTTTGGCGGTGCGTTCAATGTCTTCCCGTCGTCCGTCGGCCCACAAGAGCGTGACTGCGTTTGACTCGGAGCCGAACACGTCGGCGCTGACGTCGTTGGCGACGATCAGATCGAGCGACTTGCGCGCTAATTTGCCTCGCGCGTGCTCCAGCAAATCCTCCGTCTCGGCGGCAAAACCGACTCGGACGGGCCGCGTATCACGAGCACCCAGCAGGGCCGTCTCCGCCAGCAAATCTGGATTGGGCACCAGACGCAAATCGACCGCGTGCTCGCCGCGCTTTACCTTTTGCGTCGCTGGCGTCTCGACACGGAAGTCGGCGACCGCGGCGGCCATGATCAGCGCATCCAGCGCGCCGTATGCATCAGAGAGCGCCGCGAGCATCTCTTCCGCAGAGCCGACGACGACAACGGCCAGCGCGGCGGGCGAGCGTAGGGCTGTGGGCGTCGTCAGCAGCGTGACGTCAGCCCCGCGGTCGCGGGCTGCCTCGGCCAGCGCATAGCCCATCTTTCCCGACGAGTGATTGGCGATATAGCGGACCGGATCGATCGGCTCCCGCGTGCCACCTGCCGTCACCAGCACGCGTTTGCCAGCCAGGTCGCCAGTCGCGCCGAGCGTGGCCCGCAGGTAGTCGACAATCGTCTCGGGCGCAGCCAGCCGACCCAGCCCAACCAGGCCGCTGGCCAGGTGGCCCGTCTCGGGCTCGATCACCACCACCCCGCGCGACCGGAGCAACGCCACGTTGGCCGCTGTAGCCGCATGGGTAAACATACCGGCATCCATAGCCGGCGCGACCAGGACCGGGCAGCGGGCCGCCAGCACCGTCACTGACACTGGATCGTCCGCCAGCCCGTGGGCCAGGCGGGCCAGCGTGTTGGCTGTCGCTGGGGCAATGACGATGGCATCGCTGTCGCGACCCAGCGTGACATGGGCGATGTCCGTCTCCATGCCGGGAGCCCACAGGTCGGCGAAGACCGGCCGATGGGTGATGGCTTGAAACGACAGCGGCTGAATGAATCGTTGCGCGTCCGGCGTCATTGCCACGTCGACCACTGCGCCGGCCTGATGCAGCGTGCTGGCGAGCTGGACCGCTTTGAACGCGGCGATGCTGCCGGTTACGCCGAGCGTAATCCGTTTGCCAGCCAGAATGGCTACGTGGTCTGGCACGGCGTGGCGTTGCGCTCGTAGTACAGCCGCAATCCTTTGAGGGTCAGCACCGGATCGTGGACGTCGGCGATGTCGGTTTCGGCCAGGACGTAGTCGGCCAAGCCGCCCGTGGCGATGACCAGGCTGTCGTCGCCGAGCTCGGCCTTGATGCGCTTGACGAGTCCTTCGACGAGACCGACATAGCCATAGACCCAGCCCGAGCGCAGGGCGGAAACGGTGTTGCGGCCAATGACCTCGGTCGGTTGTTCGAGCTCGATGCGCGACAGGCGGGCGGCACGTTGAAAGAGGCCGTCCATGGCCGTCCGCAAGCCTGGGGCGAGGGCGGTCCCGAGGAGGCGTCGATCGCGATCGACG
>DASYKL010000177.1:0-3019 GCA_035995405.1 Chloroflexota bacterium | reverse complement strand
CTCAGAAACGTTCAACATCCTGAGTTCTCTGAGATGCTGGAGCGACGCTAAGTCGACCCGTGTCCCCCGTGGCAAGTTTGACGCTGCCGGTCGTCAACGTCTATTGTGCGAGGGCGTGGTTGGACCATCGCCCAATGACCTCCACCGCATGGCACTCCCCGGATTGGACGGCTTCGCGCCACCCGAGCATCCGCTGACCGTCGAGCACCGTAGTCAGCTCATCTACCTGCTGCGGGAAGCGGCCGAGCTGGAACACGGAATCATGTGTCAGTATCTCTTCGCCGCGTTCAGTCTGAAACAGTCTGTCGCCGAAGGGATCACAGCCGAGCAACTCGAGGCTGTTGGGCGGTGGCGCAAGGTTGTCCTCGAGGTTGCGCGTCAGGAAATGCTGCACCTGGCGCTGGTGCAGAATCTACTGACGGCGATTGGTGCCGCACCCCATCTGGGTCGGCCCGACTTTCCTTCACCGGCACCGTACTTTCCGCCGGGCGTCAGCCTGGCGCTTGTCCCATTTGGCGAGCAAGCCTTGCGCCATTTTCTCTATCTGGAGCGACCGGAAGGCATGCCGCTCGAAGATGCCGCCGGGTTCGCCGCCACGCAGCACGCCCAGCCGATTTCGGGCCCGCTCTGGGATGAAGAGGCCATAGTCGCTTTCCCCCAGGGTTTCGAGACCGTGGGCCATCTGTACCGGGCGATTGATGTTGGCCTGGCCTGGCTCACCGCCAAAATCGGCGAACGGCGCTTGTTCATCGGTCCAGCAACAGCGCAGGCTACCGCTGCAGATTTCGGCTGGCCGCAGCTCGCGGCGGTCACGGATCTGAAGACGGCGCACGCAGCAGTGGATACCATCGTCGAGCAGGGCGAGGGTGTGCGCGGCGAGTGGCGGACGGCCCACTTCGGACGCTTTCTCGATGTGTTCGAGGAGTTCCGCGCTTTACGCCTGGCTGATACGACGTTCGAACCTGCGCGACCTGCCTGCGCCGGCACCGTCCGCCCGCGCGCTGGTTCGGATGTACCGGTCATCGAGGACGCGCTGACTGCGCAGGTTGCGGACCTGTTCGACGTGACCAATGAGATCCTGTTGCTGGCGCTCACCCGCTTCTTTGCAGATGCAGGCGAGGCCCAAACAGAGCGGAAAGCGCTGGCCGACGTGGCGGTCGGCCTGATGTTTAGCGCCATCAGGCCGCTCGGCCAAGCCCTGACGTCGATGCCTTTCGGACCATCCCGATCGGGCTATACCGCCGGTCCAACGTTCGCGCTCCTGCCCCAGGGCGTCTCCCTGCTGCCACATCGCGACGCGGCCTTGGTGGTACTGGAGGAGCGGCTGCGCGAAGCGGCGGAGTTCGGCCGGCGCATTTCCGCTTCGCCAACCCTCGACCTCGGCCGCGTGATCGACGCGCTGGATCGGCACGCCGCCAAACTTGCACAGGTGCACGTCGTCTGACTCAGGGCGAAATCGGCCGCCTCCGACAAAGACCGCGCTCGGCCGGCAGCGAACGCCTCGCCGAAACGCGCTGCCCCGAGGACTGTGCGGACCTCCTGCACAATACGCCTATATAGCACTCGCCGCACCGGCCAATCGACTGTACCGCCGGCATCGGCGAGCGCCTGGGCTAAGCCGAGCAGTTGGGCCGCGTGCGATGACTGGTGAGTGGCCTGCGCGACACCAGCCAGGCCCCGCAACGCATGTGCCAGCAATTCAGAATTCGCCAACTCCGTGCTCAGTGCGACGCTCTGCCGCAGCCGATCCGTCGCGGCCGATAGATCGCCGTCGATCAGATCGACAAAGCCCAGCCCGATGAGCGCCTGGGCCTTGCCGCGGGCGTCGGTCTGGGTGGTGGCCAACTGGAGGCTGTCCTGGTACAGGTCGCGCGCGCGTTTTACGTCGGCGGCTGCCAAGGCTACGTCCGCACGGCTCTGCAGCGCGACGTTGACAGCCCACAGATCTCCGGCCTGGTACAGATCGGCGGCGCTTTCGAGCAGGAGCGCTTCGGTGTGCTGGTAATCGCCGCCGATTGGTAAGACGTACGCGAGTGCCATCTGCGCCACACCCGCCCCCTGGCTGTCGCCGAGCTTGCGGAATTCGGCCACCGCACGTTCGAGCAACGGCCTGGCGCGCCCGTAATCGCCCTCCCAGGCTGTGGCCAGACCGCTAATGAGGTGGACCTGGCTGCGCGAGAGTGCGCTCAGCGATGCCTCGTGAGAAAGCAGCTCATCAGCCCACCAGCGTGCTTCGGCGGCGTAGCCCTGCACCCACCAGAAGATCGCCAATGCGGTCTCGAGCGAGGCCGCCATCTGCAGCTCACCGGCCTCCAACAACCAGCGCACGGCGACCCGAATGTTGTCATGCTCGGCGGACAAGCGGCTGCGCCAGACGTGCTGCTCCGCGCCGCGCAGTTTCGTTGCGCCTTCCAGCACCATGCGCAGGATGTACTCCGCGTGGGCACGCCGAACCGTTGCTTCGGCGCCACTCGCAGCGAGCTTTTCGCTGGCGTAGTCGTGCATCGTGGCCAGCATGCTGAACCGCTGCTCCGCCTGGGGTGACAGCTGGATCTGGATCAGACTCTTATCCACCAGCGACATGAGGCGGTCGAGCACCTCGGTGCCGGGGCACTGGCACACCACCTCGGCCGCCTCGAGGGTCCAGTCACTCGGGAACACCGCTAGCCGCGCGAAGAGACTCCGCTCGGCGTCGTCCAGCAGTTGGTAACTCCAGTCCAGGGTATCGCGCAGCGTTCGTTGTCGATCCGGAAGGTCGCGGGCGCCACCGGTGAGGAGCTGCAGTGAATCGCCGAGTCGTGCCAGGATTGCTTGCGCCGTCAACACCTTTGCCCGCGCCGAGGCGAGCTCGATGGCCAGCGGCAGCCCATCCAGTCGCCGACAGATTGCCACGACCGCTGCTAGCTCAGATGGATCCCGGGCGAAGTCCGGGTTGATGGCTCGCGCGCGGTCGAGAAACAACTTGACCGCTGGCGCCGCGGCCTGGGAAACCTGTGCCTTCGCCGAGGCTACTTCGAGT
>DASYKL010000176.1:0-6854 GCA_035995405.1 Chloroflexota bacterium | reverse complement strand
GTTCAGCTTCGCAATGGTCGACGAGGGGACCGGCCGGTCCTCGAAGGGACCGATCTTTTTGCTCTCCGGAGTGGCCTTGTCACGCAGCCCGACCTGATAGAAGACAAACTCGATACCGCTGGCCAGTCGCACGATGTCGTGGTGCGCCAGACGAAACGGCTGTACGGCGGCGTCCTGCGGCCGACCAAAGTGGAAGACCTGCGACTGGAGTTTCGGCCTGATCTTCTCGCCTGGTCCAGGCCAGCCCAGCTGAATGAAGCAATCGTTGGTGCGCGGGTCACGCCAGATACACCCGACGTGTCGGCTCAGATCTTTCACGGCGTCGTCGTCACCACGGACGTCCTGATATGGCAGTTTGGAAAACTCACGCGAGCCAACCTGGTTGTCCATATAGGGCGGGTGATAGCCAACGCGGAGCTTGCCCCTGGCAGGAAAGTGCAAGAGCTCCGGCGCGACATACTTGCCGCCGAGCTGATTCAACCGGAGCGTCGGCAGAAACTCCGTCACCGCACCACCGTAGGTACGGGCGGCAGAGCCGGTGCGGACGAACAGCACCAACACGATCGCGTTGGCGATCAGCAGCAGTCCGATCAGGCCCCACGAGCGAACGACAGTCCGCACCGTGCGCAGCACGTCCGTGGGCACCACGATGCTGCTGGTCAGAAACGGGCCCGCTCGACCTTCCGAAATAATGCGCGCCGCGAGATCATGCCGCCCCTCGCCGAGCTGCTCCGGATCGAGGAGCAGCGCCCATGGTGGGCTCGTCACGTAGGTGGCCCGTCCATCGACGGTCCACTCGACGCCATCGATTGGCGCCGCTTCGTTGGCGCGTGCCTGGACCCACGTTGGCTGGCTGATTTCATACGCTGCCGTGAGCGGACCGGCGGTCGTCAGGAACGAGTCGATCTGGACCGGTCGGCTGCTTGTAACGAAACTCGCGGTGGCCAGTGCAGGCGAGCCCGGCCGGCCCAAACTCAACGTGTGATTCCCTGCGGGCAGCGACGGCAGCTCGAAGTGGTGGGCGCCGAAAACGGGTGCCAACAACAGATCGATTCGACGAGCGACATCGGTTCTGTTGGTGGCGTTCAGCGCATATTCGACGCGCCCATTCGGGGTCGCTTCAGCCAGCGCTTCGGCAACGCCCTGTCCGCCTGCCCCGGCGAGTGCCACTACGCTCAATTGCACGCCATTGTCGCTGGCGAAGCTGCGTAGCGTGCCGAGTGTCGCGGCCGCGGACGCAGCACTCGCCAGCGGCCGGTTCGTAAACAGCAACACTACCCGCGTCTCGCGTTGTTGGCTCGCTAATGCCCGCAACCCGCCAGCAACCTGCTCGAGCGAGACCATCGCGTCCAGTGGTTCTTGCAGAATGACCTGATTCAAGCTCGTCTGCAGCGCATCAGCCGACGACGTAAAAGTCGCCTGCTCCCAGGCAAGCGAGTCAGACGTGCTGACGATGGCGACAGCGTCACGGTTGACGTCGATGCCCTTGAGCCCGTCGGCGAGGGCATTGGCGAGTGTGCCGCGCACCTGCGGTGAGGCCGCGGAATCGAGCATGAAGGCCGCCGCCAGGGCAATCGACGGGCGGCCCGGAACGAAGGTCAGGTTCGTCGGGCTGCCATCCACGCTCGCCTCCAACGCCGTCGGCTCGAGCGGATCGAGCGGCCGGCCATCGCGGTCAAGCGCGACGAGCACGCCCGACGCGGTGCGTGCCGCGGGCTGGTTGGTCATCCGCACCGACATGCGCGCAATGACGCCGAGTGACTGAGCTGGCGCGAGCTGTTGGCCGAATGCCAGCGTCACCGGTAAAACCAGGCTGGCCAGCAGGCCGATGAGGACGCGCAGGCAAACCCAACTTGCCTCTCGCCGCGCCGCCACGAGATCAGGGTACGCCGTTCACTGCGTGTCTTCTACCTCCGTCACCTGCTCACAGACGTCGCCGTGGGCTAAGGCGCGAGGCGGCTGGGGACCGATGCTAGTATCCGCGCTAGTGCTGGAGCGGCTACGCGGAGACGGTTGGGGCCGTGCCGTTCGAGTGGTCGCGCCCCTCGGTGCGCTGGTCGTCGAAGGCTGGCCCGCGCTGATCGCAGCCGTCCTTCTTCAGGAAGGCGGGGTGTGGCTCGCCGGGCGCCTGGTCGAACCGTGCCAGCGGGTCTTTGCCAGGCGCTTGTTCCTCGCCGCGTTCGGTTTGCGGGTCGCCATCGCGTTGCCGACCCATGCGATTGCCCGGCTTGGCGATGGCAGCGGCGCCTTATTTCAGGACGATTACACCAACGACCTGGTAGGCGAATGGCTGGTCCGTATTGCGCGTGGTGACGGCATCTCGATCTTTCCCGGCCATCAGCATCTGCTCGATGGGCTGTATCCCTATCTCTTGATGGCCGTCTACGCCATCTTTGGGTATAGCCCGCTCGTGCCCAAACTGGTGAACGCGGGCCTGGCCGGCTTGAGCGCGGTGCTCATCTTCGAGATCGCCCGCCGCGCCTTCCGCTGGCCAGCGGCCGTACTCGCCGGGCTGGGCGCAGCGTTGCTGCCAACGATGGTCGTGTGGAGCGTCGTGACGCTCAAGGAAACGCTGGTCCTGTGCCTGTGCCTGCTCGGGCTCTGGGCGGTGCAGTGGCTATCGGTGACGTCCAGGCGCGAGCCACGATTCATGCACGTCGTCGTGCTCCTCGTGGGCGTCCTGGCACTGTTGCTGGATCTGCGGTCTCCCGCGGCGGGCATCTTGATCTGCCTGGCACTGGCTACGTCCTTCGCGCGAACGCGCTATCGGCTGCGCTGGTGGCAGGTGACCGCCGCGGTGCTGAGCCTGGTGGTGATCGCCGGTGGTGGAGTATGGATCGTCCGCGCCCGAACGACGAATCGGCCGATCACGACGGTCGTGGAAGATGCCGTGCTGATCATCCGTCATCGCCGCGCACAGGAGGCGGCCAGCGCCACGTCACGCATTCGAACGGAAAGCGACGTCCTGAGCGCCACCGGCACGGAGTTACCCGCCTCGGAAGCTGCGAGCGACGCCGCGCCATTCTCGGTGGTCGGCGATGTGCTCAACCCGCTCGGCTTTGCTTTGCTGGCGCCGGCGCCATGGCAGGCGCGCAGCGGACCGGAGGTCGGTGCCGCCGCGGAGATGCCCGTGTGGTACGTGCTACTGCTGGCCAGTCTGCTCGCCTGGCGTGCGTCGCCGCGGCAACGCTTCTTCGTGGCCTCCCTGGCGGCGTACGGCATCGCCAACTGGCTGGTTCTGGCGGCCAGCGAAGGTAATGTCGGCAATCTCCTGCGGCACCGCCTGACGTTGAACCCGGTGTTGCTGATCCTCGGCGCCGCTGGGCTCGAATGGCTGTGGGTGCGGGCTGGGCGGCCTCTCTCGTCGAAATTTCCCGCGGCGCTGACCGCGGCACGGGCCGAATCTTGAGCGATGTCCTGGTCTACGCCACATTCGGGCGAGCGGCCACGGCTCGCGGCCTGCTCGCGTCGGCCTGCCAGGCGACGGGCATCGGCGTGCAGCTCGAGCTCTACGGCACGGGCAGCCTGTATCAGCGACTGGGCCCACGGCATGCCCCGCCGCTGCCGGACATCGTCTTCTGGTCGGGCCCATTCGCAGCTCAGTCGGCGACGCTCGATGGGCTGCTGCAGCCCTATCAGCCGCCTTCTGTTGCTGTCACGGTGCCGCACGAAGCCAGCTGGCGCTGGACCACGTTGGACTTCTCGGCCGTCGGAGCCTTCGGTTCGTCGATCGTGAGCTCGCTGCAGGAAGTGGCGGCGGTACCAACCCTGGCGATGGCTGACCCCGAGCGCTCGGAGATTGGGCTGAGTATCGTCCTGGCAGTGCTGGACCGCGCCCGCCAGGTCGATGGTGATGTTGAGCGGGGCTGGGATTGGTGGCTGCAGCGTCGTCCAGACGGGTTGGTGCTCGTCGAGACGGACGACGAGACGGTCGCGCGTGTGGCCGAGAAAGCGGCTACGCACGGTTTGACGCTTGCCGATGCAGGGGTCTCTTTGCCGGGGCTGGCGCCGCTGCCGAATGCCATTTCGCTGGCAGCCAGCTCTCGAAACCTGGACGCGGCGCGGCGGCTGCTGGACTGGCTGACGAGCGAAGCCGCGGGTGCGCACCTGCGGCTGTCACCGTGGCAGGCTCAGCGCAATGGACTCGAGGCACTCCTGGCCGCCGCGCCGACGCTGGACATCGAATGGGCCCGCCAGCAATACGCCGCGACGCGGCAACGTTGGGCGCACAGCGCCTTCGGCCCGACCATCAAGGGTTGAGGCGCGAGGTGGATCCACGAGCGGAGATCGATTTCAACACGGATGAGAACAGCGCCGGCGGTATCAGCACAGCGGGTACAGGCGCACGCGCCTCAGCACGCGACGGAGCTGCGCCGGACACTGGCAGGGACGTGGCGGTGTCGGCGCGCCGCGGCACTGTGCAACCAGTCCTGGCCGCTACTCTGGCCATTCCACTGGCCGTGTATGCCGCCATTGGCTCTTTTGCCCGCTACACCGCGGACGACTACTGCTGGGCTGGCGTCTTACGGACCGAAGGCTTTCTCAACGCGCAAGCGCTGTGGTACATCGGCTACTCGCCCCGCTACGCGTTCACGTTCCTGGTCAACCTGGTCGAGCTCGCCGGGCCAGCAATTGTCCCGGCCCTGCCGCTGGTCGCCATCGTCACCTGGCTTGCCGTCCTGACGTGGAGCCTGACGCAGTTCGGCATGCGGCGATGGCAAGCCATCGCGTTGGCCGAGGTTCTGGCACTCGCCACGTTCGTTTCGGCCCCCGACCTGGCCCAGTCGCTGTACTGGCAGACGGGCATGCTGACCTACCTCTTGCCGCTCGTCCTGGCGAGTTTTTTGATCGGCTGGCTGCGCCGCGCGCTGTCCGACGGTCACGTCAGCGTGCTGGGCCTGGTCGTCAGCCTGGCGGTGACGTTTGTCGCTGGTGGGTTGTCCGAGACCTATCTCATTCCGCAAAACGTCGCCTTGACGTTGGCGCTGGGCGCGGCCGTGCTGTTCGGCGGGAGCGCGGCTCGGCGGCTGGTTGCGCCGCACCTCGCCGCGGCCCTGCTCGGTGGTGTGCTGGCGCTGCTGACCATCGTCATTGCCCCAGCAACGGCGTCCCGCGTGGGTGGTTCGCCCGCCGACCTGGTGCTGGCGTCGTCGGCCGCCATTGCCACGGGGGCCTATCAACTTGTCCGTTTGGGACGGTACTTTCCGTACGCGGTGCTGCTCTGTCTGGCCGCACCAGGGCTGCTAGGGCTGTATGCCAGTCATATGGATCGGAAGTGGTTCGTCCTGGTGACGGCGTGCGTGGCCATCACACTGCCGTTCTGCTATTTCCCGTCGTTCTATGCCCAGAACGGCAACCCGCCGGCGCGGTCGCTGATCGTGCCGGGCGCCATCCTCATCAGCTATCTGCTTTACGTCGGCTATGCCGTCGGCGGGCTGCTGCAAGGTGTTTCCGGCAACGTCCGCACGGTCGGCCTGGCCGCGGCACTCCTCATTCCGCTCGGGGTCGCCGTGGTCACCGTGCCTGAGCTAACGCCGGCGGCGCAGGCGGCTGCGCTGTGGGACACGGCCGATGCCCAGATCCGCGCCGCCCGCGATGCTGGCCAGACTGACGTCCGCGTCGCCCCGCTGCCAGCTTACCTGGGCGAGAACTTCGTGACAGCCGACCCGCACGACTGGTTCAACGTCTGCGTCGCGCGCTACTACGGCATCGGCACCATCGCCACCACCCCTTAACTCAAAAGGGAAGCAATGGCAGGCCCAGTGCTAGGTACGCTGCGGTGCGCCGCCGTCGCGGATCGAACGCTCGGCGGCCTGAATGACGCGCACCACCTCGACCGCACTACGTTGTCCGGTGTCTGGCTCCTGTCCTGTTTGAATACAGCGCAGCCAGTGTTCGCACTCGATGTACAGCGGCTCGGTCGTATCCAGACGCGGGCTCAGGATGTCGCCCGAGCGATAGGTCAGCTGGAACTCACCATAGGACGCCGGCTGACGATCGACGCCGCGATCGTAGATCTTGACCTTCTCGACCGGCTCGACGTCGTCGTAGACGATCATCCGCTGCCGGCCGACGATGCTCGTACGGCGCAGCTTGGATGGCGCCAGCCAGCTGATCTGCATCTGCGCCAGGATGCCGCTGGGGAACTCGAGCGTGACGAAGGCCACGTCTTCCAGCGCCTGGCCCGGATACGACCGCCCACGGGCGCTGACCTGCGTCGGCACCTCGCCGAGCCAGTAGATGAGCATCGACACATCGTGTGGGCCGAGATCCCACAGGACGCTGACATCCTTCTGGAACAAGCCCAGATTCACCCTGGTGGTCTCGACGTAGTAGATCGGACCAACGGTCCCGCCGTCGATCAGCTCTTTGACTTTGCGCACGGGCGGGCTGAACACAAATGTATGGCCGACCATCAACGTCAATCCGCGAGCCGCCGCGAGCTGTCCGAGTGACTCAGCCTGCTCAATGCTCGTGGCCAGCGGCTTTTCGACTAATACATGTTTGCCAGCCTCGAGCGCTCGCCGCACCAGGTCGTGATGGGTGCTGACCGGCGTCGCGATGTAAACGGCGTCGATAGAGGCATCGCCAAGGATGTCGTCGATGTTGCTGGTCGTCTGAACGTACGGAAAGCGCGCCGCCACTGGCGCTAGCCGTCGTGGATCGACGTCGCAGATGCAGGACAGCTCGAAACCGTCGATCGCGTCGAGGTTGCGAATGACGTTCGGCCCCCAGTACCCACACCCGACCGCGGCGACGCGAACCCTTTTCAGCTCCACCCCGGCACGACCTCGCCGCAGACTGCCTCCAGCCCGTCAACCACTCGCTCCCAATCGTACCTTTCGACGGCAATC
>DASYKL010000175.1:0-1553 GCA_035995405.1 Chloroflexota bacterium | reverse complement strand
CTGTTCGTCAGCCTCGTCGACCCGACTGCGGATCGTTAGGCGGCTTTTTCAAGGTCGGCGCTGTGCATCCCCTGGACTGCGTGCGGCGCAGCCGCGAACTAAGGGAGCGCCGCAGGCGCGGAGGAGGCCCACCAGGCCACTGGGCGCTGACCGGCGAGGTCCAGGGCGAGTAGCCCTTGTATCTTGAATCCGCGTCCTGTGACAGTGCATGAGGCGCGAAGCAGGGTGGGACAGATCGCAGAGCCCCAGGTCTGGCAAGACCGTTCCCCAGCCAGGTCGTCCCACCTTTGCCCGGCGGAACCCGAACCGTTGCTCGGGCCAGCCAACACGCTGAGCCCGCATTCACAAGGCTGGGTCAGGATCCGGGATACGCGACGCGCCGGAGGTTCTCGGGTGAGCACAGACGATGGGACGTGGGTCGGTATTGACGTCAGCAAGGCGCATGTGGACGTAGCGGTCTATGGTGGTCGGCAGTGGCGTGAGACAACCGATACCGCTGGCCTCGCTCGCCTAACTAGCCAACTCGTCGAGGTACGAACCACGCTGGTGGTGCTCGAAGCCAGCGGCGGCTACGAGGTCGCCGTGGCCGCGGCACTGGCTGCTGGCGGTGTGGCGGTGGCCATCGTCAACCCACGTCAGGTACGTCATTTCGGCCGCGCTACGGGCGTCCTGGCCAAGACCGATCGTCTGGATGCTCGGATCCTGGCCCACTTTGCCGCCCTGGTGCAGCCCGAGCCGCGGCCACTGCCCGATGCAGCACAGATGGAACTGGTCGAGCTCGTTCAGAGGCGACGTCAGGTGGTCGAGATGATAGCTGCCGAAAAACTCCGTAGACGGGTGCTTCCGGGCGTGTCGGCCAGCAAATTCAGGCGCACATCCGCTGGCTCGAGACCCAGCTCCATGACCTGGATCGTGATCTCAACCATGTGGTGCGGTCGAGTCCGCTGTGGCGAGACAAGGACGATCTGCTGCGGGGTGTACCCGGCGTCGGTCCGACGGTGTCAGCGACGTTGCTGGCCGAGTTGCCTGAGCTGGGCCACCTGAACCGCCGTCAGATCGCCGCGCTGGTCGGCGTCGCCCCACTCGCGCGTGACAGCGGCACCTATCGTGGGCGCCGTCACTGTTGGGGCGGGCGCGCCAGTATACGCAAGCTGCTGTACATGGCGGCACTGGCGGCGACACGCTGGAATCCCTGTATTCAGGCCACCTACCAGCGTCTGCTCCAGGCCGGGAAGCTCAAGCGGGTAGCGCTCGTCGCCTGCATGCGCAAGCTCCTGGTGATCCTCAACGCCATGCTGGCTCACAACACTGCCTGGCACACCGAGGTCCAAACCCCTTGACACCTAACACCGTTGCTGGGGAGTGCGCCGCAGCGCACGACTGCATAAAAACCTTGTCATTGACCTACTTGTTATTGACCTATAGGTTAAGTAGCTTCCGGGCGTTCCGGTTGAACATCTTTTCCTTATCCTGAGCAGAGAGCGGCACCGTCTCCATCCACTTCATACCGGGCTCGTTTTCTACGTACGGCCAGTCAACGGAGAACAGGATGT
>DASYKL010000174.1:0-6413 GCA_035995405.1 Chloroflexota bacterium | reverse complement strand
CGTGTCGACGCCTGGTTGGCAGCGGCTGACGCGCCAGGTTGAATCCCTGCTAACCGCATTTCACAAGAGCTATCCCCTTCGCCGTGGTCTCCCGAAAGAGGAGCTGCGGACACGGCTAGGCGCCGAGCCCAGATTGTTTGTGCGCGAGCTCGAACACCTCAAAGCACAAGACATCGCTACCGAGGATGGCCCGTTCATACGCCTGTCGACGCATCGCGTCGAGTTCACAGCAGAGCAGGAGCGGCAGGTCGATCAGCTTTTGGAGGTGCTCAGCCAAGCCGGCGTGTCGCCACCCGATCGGGACAACCTCGAAGCGCAGCTGCGCTTCTCGCCCGAGCTCACCGACGCGCTGCTTGCCCAACATCGATTGATCGAAGTCTCAGCCGGCCTGATCTACGACGCGGCGACGCTGACCGGACTGATCGATCGGATCAAAACCGACATCGAGAAGAACGGTCCTCGCACGGTGGCCCAGATTCGCGACTTGCTCGATGCGTCACGCAAGTTCACCCTGGCTCTGGTCAACTACACCGACGAACACAAGATCACCCGCCGCATCGGCGACGAGCGAGTGCTCTACTGATCAGACCCTCCCCAGGGGTGTCCCGGCGGCCCTATACTGGCTCTGTGGCTGGAACACCTGTTCGTATCCTGCTCGCTCGGCACGGCGAGACTGCGTTCAACGTCGCAGGTCGCTGGCAAGGCCAGACGGATTCGCCGCTGACCGAACGCGGCCTGGCGCAGGCCCGCGAGCTGGGACGAGCGCTGGCCAACGAGCCCATCGCCGCTGTGTACAGCAGTGATCTCGGGCGAGCGATGAACACCGCGCGGGAAGTTGCTTTGCCGCACGGCCTCGCTGTGGAGCCCGAGGCACGGCTACGCGAGATCAACACGGGCGGCTTCACCGGCAAAGATCACGCTGAGATCCGTGCGACGTATCCAGGGATGCAGGAAGCCTGGACCAGCGCACCTGGCCGCATGCGTTTGCCCGACGGCGAAACATTGGCCGAGGTTCAGGCCCGCGCGCTCGATTTCCTTGTCGAGCGGATGCCGGCACATCTCGGGCAGACGGTCGTCGTCATCGCCCACGGCGGCATCTGCCAGACGATCCTCGCCACGGCAATGGGCTTGAGTGTTGAAGACCTGTGGCTCAAGGAACGGATCGACAATTGCCAGATCTCGCGCCTCGAATGGACCATCGAGACTGGCCTGAGGCTGATCGAGCTGTGCGATGTGCGGCACCTGGAGGAGGTCGGCTCGTTGCGCGTCTGGCGCACCGACGCGGTCTGAACCGCCCATGCCATTGGACTTGCTCGAGCTCAGCACGCAGGTGCGACAGATGGGCGAGTTGTTGGCCCACCGCCGCTCGGACGAGCAGCGGCGGCTGCTGCTGCTCGACGCGATGCTGACCGAGTACCGCGACCGATGGGAAGAGTTGGCCGAGCTGGCCGAGACGGTCCAGGAACGTGTGGCGGTGCCGACGGGGCCGCTTGACGAGCGCATTCCGCCCCCGCTCCGGCCGAGTACCTATACGGCCATGGCCACGGACGGCGCGGAGATCGATCCCGATCGCCACGGCGGCAGCGGCGACTTTTACCTGATCAACATTGGCCGGGCGCGGATTCCCTACGGCCAACCCGAGCGCGACGTCGAGCTGCGCAGCTCGTCGACGCTGGGGTATACGGACGAAGACCTGTACATCGTCGACCCTCGCGACCCACGGCGGCAGGTCCCTATGCGCGACCGCCACCTGGACGCGCTGCGCACCGTAGAAGAGCTCCGTGCCCTGGCCGAGTTAGCCGTTGACGAAGTCACCAACGCCGCGCCCGCGGTAGCCCTGGTTGACGGAACGTTGCTCTTCTCCGTCCTCGAAGAGCGGCCGCGGGACTTTCTACGAAACCGCTTCTATAGCGACTTCGTGTTCCAGCTCGAGCGCTTGCGGCGCGCAAAAGTGCCTGTCGCGGCGTACGCCAGCCGTTCACGAGGCATCGATCTCGTCCACCTCTTCCGCGCTATCTGCGGCAGCACGCCGCTCACCTGCGACGCCTGCCGTGGCGCCCCAGCCTGCGCGCTCCGCGGCATGAACGACGCCAACCTCGTCGGCCGTGGCCTGGCCCGCTGGGACCGCTCTGGCCTGTTCCGCGTCCGCTCCAACGTCCACGACCCGTACTACGGCGTCCATCGCGTTTTCTTCTTTCTTTTGAACACCGGCGACGAGATTGCGCGTATTGAAATTCCCGAATGGGTCGCCCGCGACCAGGCCATGTTGAACCTGCTGCACGGCGCCCTGGTCGATCAGTGCGCCAAAGGCTTCGGCTACCCGGCTGTCCTGGCCCGCGCCGACGATCGAGCCGTCATCTCACTTGGCGACCGCGGCGTCCTCGAACAATTGGTCACGCAAGAGCTCGCCCGCCGCGGGGTCGTCGCCCGCGCCTCGGCCAAGCTCGTTCGCAAACAGGTCAGGACGGTATGACGGACTTTCTCGAACGCCTGGTGCCGCATCTGAACGGTCGCGTTCATGCCCCGTCCAGCAGCCCGATTGGCGAGATCGTGGAGTCGTCGACGACCGAGTTCCTGGCCCAGGCCGTCGAGCTCGATCTGGCCCCGCCTTTCGGCGCGCTGGTCGAAGTCGCCACCGATGACGCCCTCACCGTCTACGGCGTGGTGGCCCACGTCCAGACCGCCGGGATCGATCCCGGCTCACGAGCCATCATGCGCGGCCACGATGATGTGCGCGACGAGCGGATCTACCAGGAAAATCCAGACCTGCCGCTGGTGCTGCGTACGACGTTCCGCGCCATCGTCGTCGGCTTCCGCGTGGGCCAGACGCTGCATCAGTTCCTGCCGCCTCGCCCACCCCGGCTGCATTATTCGGTGTCCATTTGCCTGCCCGAGACAGTGCACAATTTCGCGGCCAGCAGCCTCGATTACCTGCAAGCGCTGCTGAATGCCGCTGAGGTGCCCGTCGACGAGCTGCTCGCCGCCAACCTGCGCTATACGGCGGCCCAGATCCGTGATGACGGCGCGTTTCTGCAGCTCGCCGGCCGTGAGCTGGCGCAGCTGCTACGAGCTGATTACGGTCGCCTGACGTCCATCTTGCGCCGCTGCCTGGCGCCGATCGAGGTCGCGTGACGCCGACTCGACTCGGCTTGCTCGTGGCGGGCTCGGTCGCCGAGGGCCTGTCGGCCCGCCTCGACCCACAAGTCGCCATTGAGGACGTGCGCCTGGGGAAGTTCGTCAAGATCGTCGGCCAGAAATACGAGTACTTCTGCCTCGTGACCGACGTCCAGCTCGATTCGGCGAACCCGGACGTCCTCCGCGATCCACCTGGTGACCCGGGCACGGTGGACGTGTTCCTGCGCCAGGTCTTGAGCGGCACGACCACCTATGCCTTGATCAAGCTGAAACCGGAGCTGATGCTGGCGAACACCGCCAGCGACACCGAGTTCGACGAGAGCGATCTGACGCCACGCCCAGCCCGCACGATTCCGCCGCATTTCTCAAGTGTCTCCGAGGCGACCCAGACCGACTTCGAGCGCGTCTTTGGCCGGGACGATGGCAAGAACCATTTTCAGATTGGTCAGCCGATCGACATGGATGTACCGGTCTGTCTCGACCTGCGACGCTTCGTCGAGCGGTCGAACGGTATTTTCGGCAAATCAGGTACCGGCAAGAGCTTTCTTACTCGCTTGATCCTGTGCGGCGTGATCAAAGCGCAGGCCGCGGTGAACCTGATCTTCGATATGCACTCCGAATACGGCTGGAGCGCCAAGAACGAAGAAGGCACCGAAGTCAAGGGCTTGTCGCAGTTGTTCGGCAGCCGCGTGGCCGTCTACACGCTGGACATGGAGTCGGCTCGCAAGCGCGGTGTGCTGCCGGCGGGCGAGATCAAGATTGCGTTGCGTGAGATCGGCGTCGCCGACATCGTTCTGCTGCAAGAGGAATTGCGTTTGCATCGCACAGCGGTCGAAGCAGCGACGTTGTGCGAGGACAAGCTCGGCCAGGACTGGGTGGCCCAGCTGCTTGATATGGATGGGCCGCAGCTGGTCGATTGGGCGAACAAAGAAGGTGGTAACCACGCCTCGTTGAGCGCCCTGCGAAGCAAGCTGCGGCTGATCGATCGCTTGCCGTTCGTTGAGCGGTCACTCGAGCGGTCGACGCTGGACCAGGTGGTGGCACAGCTCGAGCGTGGTCAGCACGTGGTGCTCGAGTTCGGCCGGCAGCGCGGGCTATTGGCCTACATCCTGGCAGCAAACGTCATCACTCGCCGCCTGCACGATCTGTGGGTCAAGAAGACCGAGCACTACTGGAACACCAAAGACGAAGCCGACCGGCCGCGGCCTTTGATGATCACCATCGAAGAGGCTCACAAGTTCTTGAACGTCGAGGCGGCGCGGCAGACGACGTTCGGCACGATTGCCCGCGAACTCAGAAAATTCTATGTAACGATGCTCGTGGTCGATCAACGACCCAGCGGCATCGATGCGGAAGTGCTGTCGCAGATCGGCACGCGGATTACCTGCCAGTTGAACGACGAGCGCGACATCGACGCCATCTTCACCGGCGTCAGCGGCGGGCCCCACTTGCGGTCAGTCCTGGCGACACTCGACAGCCGCGAACAAGCGCTGGTCCTGGGTCACGCCGTGCCTATGCCGATGATGGTCCGTACGCGTAAGTACGACCCAGTCTTCTACGCCGCCATAGGTGCCGAGGGCCCGCAAGTAGTGTCCGCCCGCGCGCGGCGCTACGACGAGATCTTTGGCAATGACGATGACTAGGTACTCGCGGTAAGTGCCCAGCAGTAGACCGCCGCTCAAGATTGCGCATCTGGCCGATACGCACATCGGCATGGAGAACTATGGCCGGACGAACCCTGATACGGGGCTCAACCAACGCTTGCACGACTTTCTCAAGTCGCTTGACCAGGCCATCGATGGCGCCATTGCCTGCAACGTCGACCTGGTCGTCTTCGCCGGCGATATTTATAAGACCCGCGATCCGACGCCGACCCACCAGCGCGAGTTCGCCAAGCGTGTTCATCGCCTCTCAACGGCAGGGATCCAGACTGTCATTGTCGCTGGCAACCATGACATCCCGTTGTCCTCCGGTCGTGCGACGAGCGTCGACATCTTCCGCGCGCTCGAAATTCCCAGCGTCATTGTCGCGCGCAGTATGGGGACACATGTCGTCCAGACGCAGTCGGGGCCAGTCCAGATCATCGCCTTCCCCTGGACCGTACGCAGCGCCGTCCTCGCTCAGGCCGAGTTCAAGAACCACACTATCGCCGAGTTAAACCAGACGATGATCGACCTCAATCGCGCCAAGCTGCGCACCGAGGCCGAAGCACTCGACCCCGACCTGCCGTCGATCGTCGTCGGTCACGCCCACCTGTTTGGCGCGCGGATTGGCTCGGAGCGGCTGCTGACCATGGGGGCCGATCCGATGTTCGACCTGCAGACGTTCGACCTGCCGGGTATCGACTTTGTCGCGCTGGGGCATATCCACAAGCACCAGGCGCTGAGCTACGCGTCGCCCCAGATCGTGTACGCCGGCAGCATCGATCGTGTTGATTTCGGCGAGCAAGACGAGGACAAAGGCTGGGTCTATGCCGAACTGGCGGCGAAAGGCAAAACCGAGTGGGAGTTCCGCAAGGTAACCGCCCGACCGTTCTTGACGATCGAGGCGGTCGTCGAGTCCGACAACGCTACCGAGGACGTCATTCGGGCGATCGCTCGCCAGGCGGACAAGCTCGAGAACGCCGTTGTGCGCTTGCGCATCGACGTGCCTCCAGAGCGGGTCAGTGAGCTGCGCGACGACGATATTCGGGTGCAGCTCAAGAGCGCGTACTACGTTGCGCCCGTCGAACGGACTACTCGCCAGCGACCACGCAGCCGCTGGGGCGCGGCTGGTCCAGCCATACAGCGAGCCGGCCCGATCGAGGCATTGGCGCTGTACCTGGAGCACCAGAAGGTAGACAAAGATCGCCGCGAAACGCTGCTGCGCTTCGCGCGCGGGCTGATGATGGGAGATGGGGTCTGGGATCTGGGAGCTGGGGATGGCCCGACGACGGGAGCTGGGAGATGGGAGCTGGGAGCTGGGGATGGACCAACGCCGCTCGCAGCAGTTGACGCACCTGACGCCCCCGTCGAAATCTCCCCAACTCCCAGCTCCCAAATCCCAACCCCCCAATGATTCCCATTTCGCTCAACGTCAGAAACTTCATGTCCTACACGGACATCCATGAGCCACTGCGCTTCGATGGCATCCACGTCGCCGTCCTGACCGGCGACAATGGTCACGGCAAGACGGCGCTCCTGGACGCGATCACCTGGGCTTTGTGGGGTCGTGCGCGAGCGAGAGCCGTCGATGAGCTGATCCACGCCGGCTGCTCGGAAATGGAAGTCGAGTTCGAA
>DASYKL010000173.1:0-2370 GCA_035995405.1 Chloroflexota bacterium | reverse complement strand
CGGCGAATCGCCGCCCGTGCCGAGCAGACCGTGGACGGCAGAAACCACGGCGTTGACGCCAGCGGTCGCCGAGACGAGGGAGTGCGGGTCGCGGACATCGCCCGCACAAAACTCGACGTGCGGCCCGACCAGGCCCTGGGCGCGTAGGCGAGCGCGGGTAGGATCGCGCGTGAGGATGCGGACGTTACTGCCCTGCGCGACCAGGCGCTGCACCAGCTGGCGCCCGAGCGTGCCACTGCCGCCGGCAACCAGAATGGTCATGTCAAGCGCCACGCGGCTGGGCCACGGCGTGCCGAACGGCCGCGTCAGGGCCGACTTCGTCCCGCTGCAGCGGCTCCATGTAGAAGCGGGCCAGACGGAAGCGCTCGCCACTCGCGTCGGGCTCGAGGATTGTCACACCGCGCATGCTGAACGGCTGTCCGCCAGGGCCGCTGCCGTGCCAGTCCCACTCGGCCCAGACCTGGGTCGGGTCGACGGTCGAGCGAATCAATTCGGCCGACAGGTCGGCCACGCTCGCGAGGATCTGCGACCAGTTGCGACGAACCTGGTCGCGCCCGACGAAGTTGCGGGCAGGATGGACCGGCGTTTCGCTGATGTAATCGACGGTAAAGCAGTCGACCAGGGCGTCCAGGTCGTGGTTGTTCAGGGCCTGGGTCAGGCGGTCGAGCGGGTCCATGCTGGCACCTCAGATTCGGTCAGACGTGAAGTACATTTACTAAACTGATAGTCTGATGGATATAACCGAGTCTGTCAAGCGCGTCTATCGCTCCCGGCTGCGCGCCGACCAGGCGGCGGCCACACGCCTGGCCATCATTCGCGCTGCCAGCGACCTGTTCGCCGCCCGTGGCTACGTCACCACCTCTATCGATGACATCGCGGCTGCCGCCAGGGTGAGTCGAGCGACGGTCTTTACGTCCGTCGGGGGCAAGGTCGCCTTGCTCAAGCTGGCCTATGACGTGGCCCTGGTCGGCGACGATGAGCCGGTGCCGCTGCCGGCTCGACCGCGCTCGCGCCAGATCCAGGCCGAGCCTGACGCCCGCCGCTTCCTGACCCAGTACGCCCAGCTCGTGGCCGACATCGACGCGCGGGTAGCGTCCATCTACGAAGCAGTGCGTGGGGCGGCCAGTGCGGACCTGGACATTGCCGCCATGTGGCGCGAGATCCAGGCCGAGCGGCGCGTCGGCGCTGGCAACGTGGTGCGCATGACCGAGTCGAAGAGCCCGCTGCGGGCTGGGCTGAGCGCTGAGGCGGCAGCCGACGTGGTGTGGGTGCTCATCGACCCGGCCTGGTATTGGCAATTGGTCGCCGAACGGCAGTGGTCGCTCGAGCAGTTCGCCGCCTGGCTGGGCCAGACGCTCATCGCTCAGTTGCTGCCGTAACCGTGTCGGGTATAGGTATGGGTCGCGGGAGGTCGCGGCCCGGACGCTACCTCGCTCTATCGGGGGAAGCGCGCGGCCCTGTCGGCGGGCCTGCCAGGGGGCACTTCGCGCCTGCCGTGAGGCTGTGGAGGACCATGCCCTGTCTCCAACGTTTTTTCATAGGACCCCACGGTTTGGAGTTACGCCTGCGGCCACCAAAGAATCTGCAGCAGTGCCTATGACCAGCACGTCAAGTGACTGCCGAGCTCCCAGGCTGATCGGCCGGACCCTCCCTCTCAGCAACCAGCACGAGCAAGGCCACCGCGAGCGCGAAGAGCTCGTACCCGAGGACGCGATAAAAGCGTTAGTCGATCAGGCTCAGCTGGCGCGCTTCACCAGCTTCGGTGGCTTTGGCGGCGCGACTGTCTGTGGCGCGGCGGCGGGTTGGCGCTCGAGGGCGCGACGGGATAGCCCTACACTGGCCCTATGACCGACTACCCCGCGTTGCCGTTGCCGCGCTTCTTTCCCATTCGCCAGGAGCTGCCCGGGGACCGCGTCGAGGATGTCGCGGCGACCGTGCGGGCGGAGCTCGAACGCATCGGGCTCGCGGCGCGTATGCAGCCGGGCTGGTCGGTCGCCATTACGGCCGGTAGCCGCGGCATCGCCGACATTCCGCTGGTCATCCGCACCATCGCCGAGGTCGTCCGACAGGCCGGTGGCGAGCCGTTCGTCGTACCGGCGATGGGCAGCCACGGCGGCGCGACACCCGAGGGTCAGCGGCATGTCCTGGCCGAGTACGGCATCACCGAACACTCGGTCGGCGCGCCGATTCGTGCCACCATGGACACCGTCGAGCTGGGGACGCTGCCGAGCGGCGCAATCGTCCACTTCGACGCCAATGCCGCACGCGCCAATGCCACGATCGTGGTCAATCGGGTCAAAGCGCATACCGCGTTTCGGGGTGACATCGAGAGCGGCCTGTGCAAGATGACGGCGGTTGGCCTGGGTAAGC
>DASYKL010000172.1:0-2557 GCA_035995405.1 Chloroflexota bacterium | reverse complement strand
TTTGGCGTCAACTCCGGAGCAAGCCATGGCGCGGGATCCACATCCAGGCGCACGGGCGCCGAGCCATCGACCTCCGCATACAGGGCAGTGCCCTCTTTGCTTGCGATCCAGTTGATGAACACCTTAGCCGCGTTCGGATGTGGTGCCTGGTTCCAGAACGACACGATGCTGAATCCACCAGACACGATGGGCTTGACGTCGCTCAACCTCATCATCGCCAGCGGCGCCGCGCCCTGGTACTGCGCAATGTAGATCGGCGTAACCCCAATGGCTATCGAATAGCTGTCGTGCGCGACCCAGTCGGCAATCTGCTGGTAATCACGGGTGTACGCTACTTCCTGGCCCTGGAAGAGCTGCTTGGCGAACTCCTGGCCACGTGTGACATACAGGACTGAGCCGAAGATCAATCCACCCCCATTGACGCTCGGATCGTACGAGGCGATCTTCCCTTTCCATTTCGCTTTCAGCAGGTCGTCGGTGCTCGTTACTTCGCCTGCTGGCGCCGAATCGGTATTGACATAGCCGATCGGGCTGATCGTGTTGAAGATCTGCATGGTCGTGTCGCCCGACGGGTCACGGAACCATGGCGCGCCCTTCGGCCAAACTCTCGGATCGACCACGTCAGGCAGCAGCAAAACCGGCTTGACCGGGTCCAGCCACTTGTTCGGGATGAACGTGGCATAGGCAGTGTCGGGACCGCTCAGGCTGACGTCGATGGTGTACTGGCCCGCGGCTCGTTCACTCTCAATCCGCGATGCGAGTTGACTCGTGTTGCCGGCCAGATACTCCAGATCGATATTGAATGCCTGTTTGAACGCGGCTGGCAGCCTTGTGCGTGCGTCGGGTGCGGGCGGTCCGCTGACGACGACCTTGCCTTCCTTCTGTGCCGCCGACACCAGCTGGTCCCAGGCCGCCGAGGGCCCGGCCTGACCTGGCGCCGCGTTGGCCGGTTTGGCCGCCGCCGCTGGTACGGACGTCGGCGCCGGGGGCGGCGCGCTCGGACCGCACGCCGTCAGCGCCAGGCCCAACAGCCCGGCGCCGGCCGCGCCGGTCAGCTTCAACACATCTCGTCGACGCATCTTTCGTACTCTTCTCCCCTGCCTTGGCGCCCTCCTAGGGGGCCCAGAGCGTGGCCTCTGTTGTATCCACGCGCAGACTTACCGCTGCCCCCGGATCATACCGATCGCGCCGCGAGCCGAAGACGTGCAGCGCTTTTCCACCGCTCGTACGGACCCCGTATTCGATGTGCTCGCCGAGATATGCCACGCTTTCAACCGTTGCGCTCAGCCGATTGAGTCCTGCTTCTGCCGCGGGTTCAATGGCCACATCTTCCGGGCGACACGCCAGCACCAGTCGGCCAGAGCTCCCTGGCACAGGCGTACCACGCGCGGCAGGCAGCTGGAATACCGCCCCCGCCTCGCCGTCCACCTCGACCGTATCGTCCGCCGCCATAGCCACGTCAAGCGTCAGGACGCGGCCGAGAAAGTCGCGTACGAACGGCGTTGCCGGTCGTTCGTAGAGCGCCACTGGCGAGCCAACCTGCTCAATACGCCCAGACTGCATCACGGCGATGCGATCCGACAGGACCATGGCTTCGGCCTGATCGTGCGTCACGAACAGCACGGCGATACCCAGCCGCTGCTGCAAGGCCCGTAATTCGACGCGCATGTGTTCGCGTAATTTGGCGTCCAGATTGCTGAGCGGCTCATCCAGGAGGAGCAGCTTCGGCTCGTAGACAACCGCGCGAGCAAGGGCGACGCGCTGCTGCTGACCACCGCTCAGCTCCGTTGCGCCTCGTTTGCCGAGACCGCCCAGGCCGACCAGCTCCAGGACCTGTTCGACCCGCTCGCTGATCTGGTGCTTTGGTAAATGACGCAGCTGCAGTGGAAACGCCACGTTGTCGAACACGGTCATGTGCGGCCAGATGGCGTAGCTCTGGAAGACCATGCCCAGGTCGCGTTTTTCTGGTGGCAATGAGAATGCCTGGTCGCCAGAGGCGATCAGCTGACCCGCGAGAAAGACCTCGCCACCGTCTGGCCGTTCGAGCCCAGCGACCATCCGCAATGTGGTGCTCTTGCCACACCCGCTCGGCCCGAGGAGCGTAAAGACTTCGCCCGGCTGGATCGTCAGGCTCAGTCCGTTGACAGCGGCGACAGTCCCATACTGCCGCCGCACCTCCCGCAGCTCCAGTACCGCCTCAGCCGTCACAGCCCGGACAGCATCAGGTCGGCGTCGTAGCCCGCCGGCACTGGGACCTGGTGCTGCAGCATAATCTCCTTGCGCTGCTTGGCGGATTCCATGATGGCCAGACAAACCTCGAGTGTGGCCATGCCCCACCTTCCGTCGTGCCACAACGGTTTGCCCATGACAACCGCGTCGTACAACTCCTCGAGCTCAGCGCGCCGCTGCGCGACACCCATGTCCCGACCAGCCACGACGTCTATCTCCTGCTTGCCCTGGTCGCCATGGATATAGATGCCGTACTTCGCCTGGCGAACATCGGCGTGATCCAGGCTCGCAATCGCCATACCCATGTCCTCGGGCACCCAGGGCTCCG
>DASYKL010000171.1:0-3063 GCA_035995405.1 Chloroflexota bacterium | reverse complement strand
TCTGGTGCCTTCCATCCAGGTCAAGCAGGGGAGTTGTAACAAAGGTGGCCAAACTTCAGCTCAGTCTCATCATGGGTTCGAACGATCGATCGCGTCCGGTCCTGGACGGCACCGTCCAACCTGACGGTATCGATCTGACCTGTACGGCAGCCCATCCGTCGGAAATTTTCTGGCGCCAGCTTCACTACAAGGAGTTCGACGTCTCGGAAATGTCCCTGTCGTCGCTCCTCATGGCCATGGCCAACGGCAACCGCGATTGGATCGCTCTGCCGATCTTCACGTCGCGGCGGTTCTTCCATACGGGCGCCTGGGTTCGTGCCGCGAGCGGCATTGACAAACCAGAAGACCTCAAGGGCAAACGCGTTGGCGTCCCCGAGTACCAGCAGACAGCCGCGCTGTGGTCACGCGGCGTGCTCAAGCACGAGTTCGGCGTCGAGCCGCGGGATCTCGACTGGTGGATGGAGCGCACAGAAGAGCGCAGCCACGGCGGGGCAACGGGTTTCCAACCTCCCGCCGGCATTCGTTTCAACCGAATCCCTGGCAGCGAAAGCATCGGCACCATGCTCCGCGATGGCACCCTCGACGCGACGCTGCTCTATCTGACCGACAACAACCTGGTCGATCGCAGTCGCGTCACCCTCGAAGGCAACCCGAAGTACCGTCTGCTGTTCCCCGACCCGGTCGCGGAGGGCCAACGCTACTTCGAGAAGACCGACATTTTCCCGATCAACCACGGCATGGTCATCCGTCGCGAGATCCACGAGCAGCACCCATGGGTCGCCTTGAACCTGTTCAACGCGTTCCGCCAGGCCAAAGAACAAGCCAACGCGCGAATGCGCGAGCTCACATCGACCCATGTCGAGCTCGGTCTGCTGGGGGCGAACGCGCGCCAGGCACTGGCGAGCGATCCGTACCCGTATGGCGTGAAGTCAAACGAGAAGGTACTCAAGACGGTGGCCGCCTACTCGCACGAGCAGGGCCTAACACCGCGCGTCATGCAGATGGAAGAGATCTTCGCGCCGAGCACACTCGACCTCTAGTAGCGCGGCGCACCTCACCAACGGACGATTCGTCACCAACGGGTGTACAAGAAGGGGGAATTTCTTACAGATGGCTGGACCAACATTGCTCATCGGCGGGATGGGCTTCATCGGACTGCATACTGCACGCCGGTTCCTCGATCAGGGCCAGGACGTCGTCCTGACCTACCACGCCAACCGGCGTGAGCCCGATTTTCTGCAGAAAGACCTCGGCACGCGCGCCAGAGTCGAACAACTCGATGTCCGCGATGCAGACCGCGTCGCCGACATCATCAAAACGCATGACGTCGAGGGCGTCGTCTATCTCGCCGTGCCTGCCCTGGCCAACGTGTCACCGGCAGAAGAGTTTCAGACCAACACTCAGGGCTACCTGAACGTCCTCGAAGCCAGCCGCGCCGCGGGCATTCGCCGCCTGACCGTGACCAGCTCCGTCGCGATCTACAGCAACGTCGAGGAGCGACCCTGGCGCGAGGATCAGACGGTCTCAACCAGCTCGACCAATCCCACCGAGGCCTATAAAAAGGCCCTCGAGGTGCTTGGCCTGTACTTCGGCACGCGCACCGGTCTGGACGTCGTGATGCTGCGCATCGCCGGCATCTTCGGTCCGCTGTACCACTCCATGGCCAATCTGCCGAGCCGCTTGGCACACGGCGCCGCCAACGGTCGTGCGCCCGATTTCAACGGCATGCGCTATGGCCCGCCGAAAGCCGACGATGGCGGCGATTCAACCTACGTCAAAGATTGCGCCATCGGCATTCAACTGGCGCATATGGCGCCCAAGCTGGAGCACCGCGTCTACAACGTCGGCAGCGGCAAAGCGACGCGCAATCAAGACCTGGTCGACGCCATCCGGGAGATGATCCCTGAGTTCCAGGCCGAACTGCCGCCAGGCGGCAACGCCGACAACAAGTACATGGACATCAGCCGCATCTCCTCCGAGCTGGGTTACACGCCTGCGACTGGCCCGCTACGCGGCGTGGTCGAATACGTGGAGTGGCTGCGCTCCCATCCCCAGTAACCTGCAGCCGACTCGGAGGTCCGCATGCGCCGCACCTTGATCCTGCTCATCGCGATCGTCGCCACCGCGTTGACGCCGGTGACAGGCGCGGCGCAAGACGCCACCTTCGACACCACGTTCGTGCCGCTGTCGAACGCCGTACCTGGCGTGCTGTATCGGCCTAAGACTGCCGGCGATCGAAGCAGTGTGGCCGTCATCGTCATGCATCCGTTCGCGAGTTATCTCACCCACCTGGCATGCAGCCAGTTGTCGGCGCGCGGCTACACGGTGTTATGCGCCAATCCGCACACCGTCAACCTGGGCCACACCGCGTACACCCTCGAGGAAGAAGCACCCGACGTCGCGCTGGCCGTCAAGTACGTCCGCGGGCTGGCTGACATCCAGCACGTGGTGCTGCTCGGCCACAGCGCTGGCGGGCCGATGCTGACCTTCTACCAGAACGTCGCCCAGAACGGCCAAGCCGTCTGCCAGGGTCCCGAGAAACTCTACAAGTGCCCGGACAGCCTCGCCGGGTTACCCGCGGCTGATGGCCTGATTCTGCTGGATTCGCACGGCGGCTACGGCTTTGCCACCAGCACGTACATCGATCCCGCGCTGACAAGTGAGACCAATCCGCGCGAAAAAAACCCGACGCTCGACATGTGGAATCCGTCCAACGGCTTTGACGCGGGTCCCGGTGGCGCACGCTACAGCCCCGACTTCGTGAAGAAGTATTCGGCCGCTCAAGGTGCGCGCAACAACAAGCTGATCGACCTGGCACTCGACCGTCTGGCAAAGATACAGGCCGCTCAGGGACTGTTTCCGGATGACGAGCCATTCGTCACCTTCGGCGCCAACTCGCGCATCTGGCAACCAGACTTACGCCTGCAGTCTCGGACCCACGACCCGCACCCGATCCTTCACGCTGACGGCTCAGTCAGCAACGCCATTGTCCATTCAGTCCGCGTCCCGTCAGGCAGCGCGTCCGCCGCACGGGCGTATGACTCGACGCAAATCGGCGTCTCG
>DASYKL010000170.1:0-1612 GCA_035995405.1 Chloroflexota bacterium | reverse complement strand
TAGGAAACGATGAGCGCTGAGACGCGCGGCACGTCCTGCGGACTCAGGATGAAATCTGGACCCGGACGAGGCCTGCGCCGGGGCTGCGAATGGCGACGTTCTCCTGCACCAGGCCGGCGAAAAAGACCAGTCTGTCCTGTTCGTTGAGTACCGTGACACAGCCGTGCACGGTTGCTTCTTCTCCTGGCTGGAGGTCGTGGCCAAACCCCCAGCGATAGGGGTAGGTGGCGCCGTTGGTCTCGGTGCTGCCTGACCAGCTCAGGCCGATCCGCCAGTAGCCGGCGTGCTCGGCGAAGGCGTGGTCGGCGATCGAGGCATAGGTGTCGAGCGAGTTGTACACATAGCCAGGATCCGGACCTTCGGTCCGTAAGACGGTCTGGCCAGTGTTGCGGACGATCGCCTCCAGACAGACCTGGCCGCCACGAATCATCTGCAGCGGACCGATGTGGGCCGTCAGGATCGACGCGTCTGGCACGCCGGAGTCTTCGATCACCAGGCGCGTGCCGCGCTCGACGACATTGCCCGCCTGGTCGCGGGCGCGAATGCCAAGCACATAGTCGCCATCGACCATCGGTTGGCCGTTGGCCAGGCCGTCCCAGGTCAGACTCTGTTCGCCTGCCAGGACCCTGGTTTCTTCACCCATCCAGACCCGTTGGGTAGTCCCAGACGGTGTCTTCGCATCCAGGTATGGTGCGATCCGGGCGTCTTTGGCCAGTCGGTAGGTCACATGGGTTACATCGTCGCGGGCGTCAAAGTTGGGTGAGATGCGGTCGGGCAGCAGCGTCAGATCGGTAACGTCCGGCGGGGTCGTATCGGCGTCGCGCACGCTCAATGGCACCTGCCCCTGTTGCTGCTGGCCACCGCTCGTGACCTCGACGCGGACCTGGTAATCACCGTCAGGCAGTACCCGACGCTCGTTCGGCCCTGGCCCGGCGACCGTGCCATCAAACTGCAGCACGTAATCGCCGGCGGTCGGCCGGACCGCGTTGGCGTGCAGGACCCATTCACCAGTGCCAGCGGTCGAGACGATGCGGCTCGAGACCGTGGCCGGCGTGTTCAGGTGGTATTGAATGTCGAGTCGGTTGCGCTGGTCGCGGACTTCCGGCGACGGCGGCGGCGTGGCGCCTTCCAGGCGGCCTAGCGGAGCAGGCGCCAGCGGGCCACAGCCGGCCAGCAGCAGCAGCGGCAGCGCCGCGAGAGCAAAACGTCGAGGCTGCACGTCGTCGGGATAGTAGGAGCGGTTGGCGACCTGCTACAACCTGGCGCGGTGGAGCCACACCCCCGCACGTTCACGCGCGAGGAGGCCGAAGGGCTCTTGCCCGAGGTCGACAGACTGCTTGGCCAGGCCCAGGCGCTCAGCGCCAGCCTCGGGTCTGTTGAGCAAGCGGCCCAGGCAGAGCAATGGTCGGTTCGCAGCAATGGCAAAGTCCACCCGGAAGCGACGGGTGAGACGGCCGAGTCGCAGCGCCGCACGGTAGGCCGGCAACTGCGCACCGTGCTGGAGCGCTTACAGAACATGGGCATTGTGGTGCGCGACGCGGAAAGCGGCTTGATCGATTTTCCGAGCGTTCGCGATGGGCGGATCGTCCATCTGTGTTGGCGGCGCGGCGAG
>DASYKL010000169.1:0-2496 GCA_035995405.1 Chloroflexota bacterium | reverse complement strand
CCGTTCACGCACGAAGTCTTGCAGCTCTCTGGCCAATGCCGGCGACGCGTCCTGGCCAGGCACGACCACCACATACGCCAGCGGCTTGACCAGCGTGTCGTGGTCCGCCTTGCCGACGACTCCTGCCTCGAGCACGGCCGGATGCTCGACCAGCGCATTTTCCACTTCAACGGGGCTAACCCAGATGCCGCCGACTTTGAGCATGTCGTCGGCCCGGCCGCTGTACCACAGGAAGCCGTCTTCGTCCTGCGAGTACTTGTCGCCAGTGCGAATCCAGCGACCTTCGATCGTGTCGCGCGACTTGTCATGCTTGTTCCAGTACCGCTGACACGTCGAGTCGCCGCTCACCAGCAGGTTGCCAATCTCGCCGGTCGGGACAGGCTGGTCAGCGTCGTCGACCAGTTTCACCTCGTAGCCGGCGACCGGCTTGCCAGACGAGCCTGGCCGAATTGCGTCGGGCTGGTTGGAGATGAAGATGTGCAGGATCTCCGTTGAGCCGATGCCATCGAGAACCGTCACGCCGAACCGTTTTGAGAAACGCTCGAACAGCGCTGGCGGCAATGCTTCGCCAGCCGAGACACCCCAGCGCACCGTGGAAAAATCGGCGCCAGTCTCCTGGGCCAGCAGTTGCGCGTAATTGGTTGGAACGGAGAAAAACAGCGTCGGCTTGTACTTGTTGACGATGTCGAACACGTTGGCCGGGTTCGGTGGTCCCGACAACAGGATGGTCGTGGCGCCGACGCCAAAGGGGAAATACAGGCCGTTGCCAAGGCCGTACGCAAAAAACAACTTGGCGACGCTGAAGCAGCGATCGGCCGCCGTGATGCCGAGGACGCCGCGGGCGTAGAGCTCGGTGCAGACGACCATGTCGCGGTGCAAATGAACGCAGCCTTTGGGAAAGCCGGTGCTGCCGGACGAATAGAGCCAGAACGCCATGTCGTCCTTGCACGTCGGCGCGGCCTCTAGCTCTGCTGAGCCCTGCTCGAGCAGTTGGCTGAACGCGTGTGTCCCGTCTGGGGCAGTGCCGACGACCACTACATCGCGTAAATATGGCAGGCGCTCGCGTGGGATCGCCTGCAGTTGTGGGAGCAGCGCTTCGCTGACGACGGCAACGCGGGCGCGCGAATCGTTCAGAAGGTACTCATAGGTGTCGGGCTTGAACAACGTGCTGGTCGGAATCGGCACCGCGCCGATCTTGATCGCGCCGAAAAAGGCGTAGGCATACTCCGGGCAGTCGAGCAGCAGCAGGAGGATCCGCTCCTCGATTCGTACATCGAGCGTGTCGCGCAAGCTGTTGCCAAAGCGATTGACGCGCTCCAGGATTTGGTGATAGGTAACCCGCTCGGCGCCGCACTCGATGGCCACGTTGTCCCCGCGACCCTCGGCCACGTTCCGATCGACGAAGTATGTGGCGACGTTGAACTCGGTCGGAATATCGCTCAACGACATGCTCGTCGATGCGACGCTCGTCACTGCCACGGCTCCCACCTTCCCGGAGAAGTGGACCTACTCTACTCCCTCTCTTCGAAGGTGGCGCGCGCGGCGCGGGCTGCCTGATGCAGGATCTTCGTTCGCTCTCGCTGATCCCATGGCTCCCACACCGCGAAGCGAATCAATCGGTAGATGGCCCACCAGACGAACCCTGGAATCACCGCGTTGGCCACCTGGAGCGGCAGATTCAACAAACGGGCGACCTGGTCTGCCAGTGGGAATTGAACGCCCATGATGAAGACATAGCCGATGCTGACCAGCGCACCGACCACAGCCAAAGCACGTACCAGGGCGATGATGCTCACGCGTTCGCGGCGGGCTTTGGCCGCGGCGGCCCAGTCGCCCACCCAGAACATCGACTGGGTGTGGTCTTCACAATCGAGCTCGGCGGCTAACCGCGACAGCACCTGCTCGTCGTTGTGCCAGTAACCGCCGTGGTCGCTCACGACATTCATGTCGTTGGTGACCTGCAGGCTGATTGGCGTCGTGCTACCGCCGAGCTGGGCGGCGGCGCCGCCGGTTGGGGAATAGATCTGGATGTTGGGCGGCGGGTCGAGCTTGCCGGCTGGCACGGGGTCGAATGACGCCCAGAAGTCCAGCCACAAGGTGTCGCCGTGCAACGGACCGTGCAGACGTTTGAGCTCGGGTCGAATGAGCCACGACTTGTTCAGGCCGGCGCCGAGGGTAATGAACTTGCGGACGTTGGCCGCGGTGGCGCTGAACGCCGGGTCGGTCAGCATCCCGAAGCTGACGACGCAGCCTTCGGAATGGGCAACGATGATGACGTCGGTGCACTGCTCGGTGTCGACTAACCAATCGACGGCATCCGCCGCTCTTCTTCTTACGTTGGCGGCTTGGACTTCGTCTTCGAGGTACATGCGGAACTCGCCCGCGTTGATGACCAGCAGCGGCTGGACCAGTTTGATCAGGATCCACTCCTGCAGGGCCGGAATCGGGATCTGGGCGACGATGATCAGCGGAATCAACAGCACATAGCCGATGAGC
>DASYKL010000168.1:0-6029 GCA_035995405.1 Chloroflexota bacterium | reverse complement strand
CCTCCCACCACCTCTGGGCGGAGTGCAAGGTCGGGGTAATGCCTTTCACTTTTGCCGATACCATCAAGCGGTTCGTCGTGGGCGACAGGCCGATGATGTACGCCTCATCGAGCAGCATGTCGTTCAGGTCAGAGTAGATCTGTTGGCGTTTGGTCGGCTCCGGCTCCGTTATCGCCCGGCCCACCAACTCGACGGCGGCCGCGTTCGCTGGAGCCATGAACGCGGAGCTGTTGCCTGTAACACTCAGGGCTCGGCTCTTGGTGAACGCGGTGCCGGGATCGAGCTGCGCGAAGGACCCGCCGCCCAACCAGAAACCCTGATATTTCCAATTATTGACGACATCGAGGTACGACGCCTGATCCTGTGGTTTGAGGTTGAGGGTGATGCCCAGTTTGGCGAAGTCACCTTGCAGGATTTGAGCGAATGCCATCAACTCGGCGCTGCTATTTTGCATGATCACATCGCCGCTGAGAGGACCGTTCACGCCCGCGGCTTTGAGCATCGCCGCCGCCTTTTGCAAGTCGAACTGGTACGCGTTGGCTTTCGCGTCGTCATACGCCGGCGATGTTTTCGGCCACGGCAGCGTCGAAGCAAATTCCAGACCCTTCTGGACGGTCCCAGCCCAGCGCACGCGGTCGACCGCGTACAGCAGCGCCTGGCGCGCTTTCTTGTTGTCCCACGGCGCGACCTGGCAATTCATCCCGAGACACCAGAAGTTGCCCGCCGAGAATGTCAGCGGCGAGTACCTGGGGTCGTTCTGCAGTCGGACGAAATCAGTGACCGGAAAATTGAGCCCCACGTCTATCGCGCCGGCTTCCAGCTGTGCGGCCATCGCTTGCGGATCCGTCAGCACGGACATCACAATGCCGTCCAGGTACGGCTTGCCGGCCTGCCAGTAATTGGGATTCCTGGTCAGGACCAGTGCATCCTTCTGCCGCCACTCAACGAATTTGAACGGACCGCTGCCGACCGCTTTCGTCGGGTCATTGGCCGAGGTCGGCTCGGCAATGTTCAGGAATTCGAAATAGTCGAAGGCGAGTGGTCGCGGCTTATCGGACTTGAAGACGACGGTGTATTTGTCGGGTGTTTCGACCGACGTCCACCACTTCGCTTCGTCGAGCTGGGTATTCGGTAAGTCCCGAGCGCGCTCCGTGTTGAACTTCACCGCCGCGGAGTCGAGCTCGGCCCCGTTGTGAAACAGGACGCCCTTGCGCAAGTTGAATTTGATCGACGTGAAGTCCGGCGCAATCTCCCAACTCTCAGCCAGCATCGGCTGCACGCTATGGTTGATGTCGTATTGCGTCAGACGGTCGTAGACACCGTAGTAGACGTCGCCCAGGCGAAAATGCGGGTCGAGCCGATTGACGTCAACGTCGGACCCGTAGCGCAGTATGCCGCCGGACTTCGGCTGCGACGTGGTGTTGCCCGCCGCGGCGCCGGGCGCGTCCGTGGTCTTCGAAACTGTCGGGGCAGTCGGTCCGGCGGATGGCGCACTCGGCCCACAGGCAGATAACGCCACGGTCGCTGCACCCGACAGGACGAGCCCCAGCGCCGCTCTGCGGCTGAGCGTTCTCGTGTCGAGGCCGTTCGACATAGCCATAATCCCCCCGCTGATATCCCCGTATGAAGCGACCGGCCCAGTGTATCCAATCCCTCATCGATCCGGGCCACAGATTCAATCTCGCCTGCGTTCGACCGGACGCAGGCACGCTCTTTCTGGCGTGGGCGTTGTATTCTCGCGGGCGGACACCTCTCACATGCCCACATTCACATTTGCAAGCGTGTGGCTCGGCTGACGCGGGCACCAGGGTAACGACCTTGACCGCTGTCGACGACCGTCCGGTTTACACACTCAAGACGCCCCCCGCCGTCCCGCTAAGCTACGACGAAGCAATCGAGCGTGCTCGCGCGCTCAAGCCCAGATTGCGCGAACGCGTTCCCGACGCCGAGCGGCTGCGGCGCCTGCCGCCCGAAACTGTGGCCGACCTGCTGGCAAACGGCCTGTACGGTCTGATGACCCCGAAGCGTTTTGGCGGTTCAGAGCTGGGTAGCGAAGCCATGATCGACGTCACGATCGAGCTCGCCTCCGCCTGCCCATCGACCGGCTGGGTGCACATGCTGTGGACGGCGCATATGTGGCTGCTCGCGTTGTTCCCGCGGGCTGCGCAGGAGGAGCTGTGGTCGAACCCGAACACGCTGGCGTCCTCAGTTGTGAACACGGTGGGCGACGTGGTGCCCGTCGCGGGCGGGTATCGCTGGACAGGCCGCGGGTTCTTCTCCAGCGGCGTTGACCACTGCAATTGGCTGACTGCCGCGGCAGCGATCAAGCGAGAGGGTCTGGACGGACCAGGCGAGCGCCGTTGGCTGCTCATCCCGCGCGAGGACTTCGAGATCATCGACGACTGGTACACCGTTGGGCTCAAAGGCACCGGCAGCAAGACGATCGTCGTCAACGAGGCGTTCATTCCAGAGGAGCGCACGCTACCGAATACGGCACTCGAGGACGGCCGTGCACCTGGCCGCCAGATCAACTGCCATCCCATGTATGGTGCGATCTCCGCGGCCAACTTCACCGCGGCGATGGCAGCGCCGGCAGTCGGCGCCGCCCGGGGATTCCTGCACGCGTTTGAAGAACGCCTCCGCTTGAAATCGAACAACGTCGATGATGGCCTGCTGCTCAATATGTCGCGCTACGCCCAAGCCGCGGCGCAGGTCGACGCAGTTCACGCGCTCACCCTGCAGAATGCCCAACGTCTGCGCTGCGCGCCGGCTCTCGAAGTCACGGCTGATGCCCGTGCAAAATGCCGCCGCGACCAGGCGTTCAGCGCGCAGACCTGTCGCAAGACGGTCAACATGCTGTATGAAGAATGCGGTGGCAGTGGCCTCTTCGAGAGTTCTGATTTCCAACGCTTATGGCGCGATACCAACGCCGCGGCTGCGCATCACGGTCTCACCTGGGACTGGCACTCCGCCGCCTGGACGAAGACGATTCTTGGACTGCCGACCGTTCCGGGGTTCACCTTCAGCCGCGCCTAGGAGCGCTGGCACGAGAGCGGGGGTCAGGAAGCTGCCACGAGCATCTCCGGCACACGCTCGTTCAATTTCGAAAACAACAGCGCTGGATTCAAGGATCCGCGCTACGCCGAGCTCATCAACTCCGCCGCGACCGAACCTGACGCCGTCAAGCGCAAACTGATCTACGGAGAATTCAACGATTATGTGCTCGATCAGTCGTTCACCAGGCCGCTATCCCTGTACCCAGCGACGGCGCTGACGAGCGCCAAAGTGCACGGCCTGGCGTTCGACATGATCCCGCGCTATACGCTGAGAGACACCTGGCTGGACTAGCCACCAGCAGCAGACGGTGTTTACTGCGTCGCGCCTGGGAACGCGTTCCCAGCGCTCTCATTCAGGCAGTACCGTCCGCACGGCGATGCCATATGCGAGCGATCTCAGCCCGAACGATTGCCTCGTCCGTACCCGTCAGTGGTCGGGTTCCTGAAATCTCAGGCAGCGCGTGGAGATCATCGCAATTCAGCCCGCGATCGTGGTGATGTAGACAGACCGCATGCGCATCGGGCGCGTCAAGTACGCAGTAGATCGTGCCGTCCTCAACCCAATGACCGAGAGGTAGTGCGCCGTTGCGATCGCGTTTATTGTGCACCGCCTCAAGATGCAGCTGTTGCCGCACAGCCGAACTGATGTCGGTAACCGCATGACGATCGAGAAACGCTCCCACGACGCCTCCACGGGCTACCCTTCAGCCCGGCCTCCAACGCTCCCGCGGCACCGAGCGTAGCAGCTTTTTTGGAGCTGCACGAGCACCAGAATTTTGATACCTCGCTGGCTCCGCCGCGCTCTCGCGGTCCCTGGCTGATGCAGTCCCCTGACGTCGTCCGTTCATCTCGCGCACTGGTCGCGACGGCGCTGCAGTGCCTGGAGGTTGGGCTCAGTGCGTCTGTGCGGCCGGCGCCAGCTGGGCCACGGTGCGGCGGCTGGCGAAGGCCACGCTGGCACCCACCACCGCGACGAGCAGTCCAACACCTATGCTCAACGGCTCGGGCAAGGCAAAGCCCAGCAGGGCATCGAGCGAGTACGCACCCGTGCCGACAAAGCCCAGGGCGACCGCGGCCGCGAGGTTGGTCAGCGCCAGCTCGTAGCCGCCCTTAGCCGCCATGGGCCCTTTTGTCCAGTGGATACCCACGGCGACGAGCATCGCGGCCGCGATCGCCACCGCGCCCAGCGGCGCGAACAAGCCAAGCACGAGCAGCAGACCACCGCCGACCTCGCTCACTGTGCCGAGCACGGCCCACAAACGAGCTGGGCGGAAACCCAGGCTGCCCATCGTGCCGATGGTCTTTTTGAGACCTGGTCCGGCGGACCACCCAAACAGCTTTTCGGCGCCATGCTCGAAAAGGTAGAGCCCGACGACGAGCCGCAGCAAGAACAGTGCCAAATCCATGAATTCGTCCTTTTTGACAGATGTACAGTTGTACGTTTGTCGAACTATTGCGTCCTAAGAAAGCGGCTAGCCAGGCGAGGGTGTGTCCTGGCGATCGGCGAGGATCGCCGGCGCAAAGGCTGCCAACATGTCGCGGCGCACGCTGAGCAGGTGGAAACGTCCGTCTTTGCGCATCTGCAGCAGTCCACAGTCCATCAGCTCAGCGATGTGATGGGAGCCTGTCGAGGCAGTGATGTCGACCAGTTGAGCCAACTGCCCGCAGCTCATCTCACCGCCGGCAGCGAGCACCCGCAACAGCCGCAAGCGGGTCGGCTCACCCAACGCGCTATAGATCCTGGCCAGCGTGTGCTCGTCGCCGAGTTCTCCCTTCGACATTTGGACAACCATCGAAATGAGTGTGGCGGATGGCGGCGCGTTCTGTCAAGATCCGCACCGCTTTGCCCTCGCGCCTACTCGGCACCTATGACGATGAAGTTGCTGTTGACGAACACATGGTGTGGCCAGTTGACAGCAATCATGTGGACTTCGTAGTCGCCGCTGCTCAGTAGCACGACGCGGTCGACGGTGCCGCCGGGATACGCGGCGACCGCAGCCGCCGTCGCGGTGTCCGCCGCCGTTCCTGTGACGACCGTGCCTCCTCCTTGAACGTAGCTCGGCGGAATCTGGCCGACGACCTGGGTTGGGCTCGGCTGACCCTGGGTGAATGGAATCACCTGTCCTGGCGTTGGCGTCGGCATGGCCGCGCTCGCGGTGCCTGAGCCGCTGCTGGAGGTCGCATTGACGATGCCGTACGCACCGACCCCGACCACGATGAGAGCGGCGACTACAACGATGGACCGAGTCAGTGTTGGGGAGAACATGGGAAGACTTCCTCTCGTCGGC
The DNA here is from genome assembly GCA_035995405.1 of Chloroflexota bacterium. Classification (GTDB taxonomy): domain Bacteria; phylum Chloroflexota; class UBA6077; order UBA6077; family CF-72; genus CF-72. The sequence continues at coordinate 685 of DASYKL010000168.1, read as the reverse complement.
GCAGCAAACTTTGCGCCGGCAGAATCAGCCTATGGCGAGCCTCACGGCGTCACATCAGTCACTCGGCGATCCGACCCTGCGACCTTGGCCCTAGAGCCGCGCCGCACTGCGACCGACTGGTGGCTGATGGAATCCAGCCAGATTTTGAACTGGTCGGTGGGTGATGGCTCGTACGGCTCCGGGCGAACTCAAGGACTCCGACTCCGCCGCCATGAATCGCGCCAGGGCGGGGTGACGCATCGATCGCGCCTGTATCAGACGTGAGCCCATGCAGCACGTCCGCCAGTCTCGCTGGTTGCGCCAGAAATGGTGAGTGACCACCACTCAGTTCGATGGGCTGCACACCGAGAACGCGTTGGGCTGCCGCGCGTGACCAGGCGGGGTCCAACACCCGGTCTGCGGTGCAGATGACGGAGCTCGCCGGGACATTCGGGTACGCTGTCAGCGGCGTTCTCTCCTGGCTGAGCCGCCAATTCTGGCGGCGCAGACGCCCGCCAGCCCAGCGTGCTAGGTCGGCGGGACAGTCGTGGTAGAAGAGCTCCGCCGCTCGCTCTTGGGGACAAGACGCCGACCCGTCAGCATGATCCACCGCTGGGATGGACGACTCGTAATGGCCAAAGGGCGGCTGCTCGGCGGCAACGTCGTCCCAGGCTGCGCCGGGCCGGGGGATGATCGCGCACAGGTA
>DASYKL010000167.1:0-2674 GCA_035995405.1 Chloroflexota bacterium | reverse complement strand
GTGCTCGCCAGTGTCTGGGATCGCTACAAACTCGGTCAGATGCATGCGCTCCGCGGTCGCCCAGTCACTTTTGGCCGCTGGTCCGTCCACTCAACGAACGTCCTCGGTGGCGCGGTCTTTGTCCTGCTCGGTGCGAGCTTTATCGCCTCACAAGGCGGCTCGCTGCTCAGTGGGACGTACGACGACCTGGGCCTAAGTGCGCTGGGCTTCCGCCTGCAGGCCTGGCTGGCTAGCGCGCTCTAAACGTGCCACTCCCGCGTTGTCACACGCTTTGTCGAACCAGTCGATGACCTCCGGATGCAGCGGGATGCCGTGGACGGTGCGGTGCCGCTCAGTCTCCCATTCGAGCTGTCCCGCGACCACGACCCGCTCACGCCCAGCCGCCGGTGGCGTGATCTTCAGCCCACGAACGAACCCATCCATGTCGCTCTTGAACGTCGCCAGGTCGGCAAAGGCGGCGACATCCAGCGCCGCCACGAAGTGGTTGGCCGCACCCGGGCCCGCGATGAAACCGACCTGCGATCCGGACAAGACGCTGCCCAGGACCTCGACCACGCACGCCAGGCCATAGCCTTTGTGTGAGCCAGCCTCATAGGTCGAGCCCAGAGGCAGCAGCCGCACGTCATCCTGGGGCGGCAGGACGGCATCCATGATCGGCACCCCATCGCTGTCGGCGATCAGGCCAGGCGGCAGGATGCCGCCCACACGGCGGGCGCTGCCGATCTTGTTGCCCGCCACAGCAGTTGTGGCGCCGTCATAGACGAAGGCGGGCTCCTCGCCACACGGCACCGCGACGGCAATCGGATTGGTGCCCATGCGCGGCTCGCGGCCCCAGGTCGGGACCATCGACGGTCCGACCGCCGTGGTACAGATGCCGATCATGTCGTGCGGCAGCGCCAGCATGGCGTGGTAGGCCGACATGCCCAGATGGCGACCATTGCCGACGGTCACCATCCCAACGCCGACGGTTTTGGCCTTCTGGATAGCGATGGCCATAGCTCGCGGAGCGGTGACGACACCGAGGCCCCAGTCGGAATCGAGCGTCGCCGTGGCCGGGCTTTCGCGGATGGTGCGGACGGTGGGCCGAGGGTTGTACATCCCCGTCTTCAGCCGCTCGATGTAGACGCGCAGCATGTTCGAGACGCCATGTGTATCGACGCCGCGCAGGTCGGCGCGGACAAGGACATCGGCCGCTAGCGCAGCGTCCTCTGGTGGCATATCCGTTTGTTGCAGGAGCTGGGTAACGGTCGTCGCCAGCGGCGCGGAGTGGACGATGATCGCCTCATCAGGGCGGACCTTAAATTCAGCCATGGGGAGCGCCGCCAGGCTATCAGGCGTCGGTGACGAAACTAGCTATTTCGTGACTGCCAGCGCGGCGCGCAGCACCGCCTGCGCGGCGGGAGTAGCGAAATCAGACCCCGACCCCTGGTGCTCCATGATCACGGCAATGGCCACGCGTGGCGCGTCGGCTGGCGCGAAGCCGATGAACCAGGAGTGGGACGTCCCGTCGCCGACTTCGGCGGTTCCAGTCTTGCCACCCACTTTGACCCCCGAGATAGCAGCCTTGGCGGCGTAGCCGTCATCCACGCCCGCCACCATGAAGCTGACCATCGTCGCAGCCGTCTGACTCGATCCGGCGATCGAGAAGAACTGACCTGGCTCGTGCAGCGGTCGCGTCGAGCCGCCGTTGCCGAGCGTCGCCGCGACGTACGGCGTCGGTACGCGCCCGCCATTCGCGACGCTCGCCGCCACGAGCGCCATCTGCATCGGCGTCGCCTGGATCTCTCCCTGACCAAACGCGGTCTGCACCAGCAGCTCCGGCGTCCATTCCGTAGTCGGCCGTTTCACCTGCGCCGTGGCAACCGGTAAGTCGAAGGGAATGGTGCGCTCGAAGCCAAACCGTTTCGCATAGTCGGTCAATACATCGGCGCTCGGCCGAATCGAGGCGCCCGATTGCCACGGGTAATCACCTGGGGGCTTGTCGTCGAGCCAGGCATTGATCGGCGCCAGTCTGGAAAAACCAAGCAGCAGGCCGGTCAGCCCGAAAACCCTGTTCGAGGACCACGCGTAGGCTTGCTGATACGTCAGCCGCGGGACGTGCTGGCTGTTCTTGCAGTCGACGCCGTAGGTGCCGATCTTGACCGCCGTGGTGCACATGAACGGCTGTTTCAAGTCAACGAGATTGCTATCGATCGCGGCCGTCGCGGTAATAGTCTTGAAGGTCGAGCCCGGCACGTAGAGCGCCTGGAGAGCCCGATTGAACAGCGGCTGGCCAGGATCCGACTGCAGCTTGGCCAGTTGATCGTCTGGCGCGTTCGGATCGAAGAACGGCTTGGAGGCCATCGCCAGCACGGCGCCTGACCGCGGATCGATGGCCACGATCGCGCCATCGGACTTCCCCAGCGCAGCGACTGCCGCGTCGTGGACGCGTTTATCGATCGTCAGCGTCAGGTCGTTCGGCTGGGGCGTCTTGTGCAAGATCTGCTGCGCCAGGCGATCGAACGGCGACAGAGCGCGCTCGCCGCGCAGATCAGCGTCGTATACCGCTTCCAGATTGGTGTCGCCGAAACGATCGCTATGGAAGCCGATGGTGTGCACCAGCGACGGGTCGACGTAGTGCCGCCTGGTGCCCTGAGCAGTCGACACAGAGTCGGCCAGAACGACCCCGGTCTGG
>DASYKL010000166.1:0-1701 GCA_035995405.1 Chloroflexota bacterium | reverse complement strand
GTTTGTCGGCCCCGGCCAGATCGCCATTTGCCCCCTGCGCCAACCCGAGCCAGAAGCGGCACTGACGCGAGTTGGACCCGTCGCCGATCGCATCGGCGAGATCGCGTCCTTCTTCGGCCGCCGCGCGCGCCGCCAGCGGGTCACCCGCTATGGTGGCGCCCTGCGCCTCCAAGGCAAGGATCTGGCTCAATCTCCACTGGTCGCCTATCGCGCGGGCCAGGCCGATTGCCTCGGTGAAGTAGGACTGGGCCACCTCGCGGTCGTGGTAGCCGGCGACGGCGCCGCAGGCGGTCAGCGTGCGCGTCACAAGAGCAGGATCTTCCACTTCGCGCGCGATCGCCAGGGCTTGTTCGGCTTGATCCAGGCTGAACTTGGCGGCCACCCATGCTTCGAGCACCGCTTTGTCGGCGAGCGCACCTGCGCGCACTGCGTCCGGCACGTCGACATGACGCTCGTTTACGCCGTTGAAGGCAGCATCGAACCAGGCCAGGCCTTCCCGGATGCGCCCCCTGGAGAACCACAGCGGCTGCAACGATGTCGCCAGCTCCAACGAACGACCGACGTCGCCGGTTTCCAGGCTCCACACGAAAGCGGCGCGCAGATTGTCCATCTCCTCCTCTGCCTGCTCGACACGCCGTTCGTAGTCGGTGCGCGCCGGCGCGTCGAGCAGGGCGGCCATCGCGGTGTAGTAGTCGCGGTGACGCGCGCGGACGACATCGGCCTCGCCCGACTCAGCCAGTTTCTCCAGCGCGTATTGACGTACCGTTTCGAGCATGCGGTAACGCGTTCGGCCACTGCTGTTTTCGGTGACGACAAGCGACTTGTCCACGAGCAGGGTGAGCTGATCGAGCACCTGGTAGCGCTGCACGTCGCCATCGCCCACGACAGCCTGTGCGGCATCGAGATCAAAGCCTGCCAGGAACGCCGCCAGCCGGCGGAACAAGACCCGCTCCGGTTCGGTCAGGAGCGCATGCGACCAGTCCACTGAGGCGCGCAGCGTCTGCTGACGGCGTACCGCGGTGCGTGAACCACCTGTCAACAGCCGGAAGCGGTCGTGTAAGCCGTCGAGGATTTCGGCCAGCGACAACGCCCGCACCCGCGCTGCCGCCAGCTCGATGGCCAGCGGCATCCCGTCGAGACGACCGCAGATCTCCGCCACCGCCGCTGAGTTTTCACTGTTGATCGCGAAGCCGGTCTGGGCCAAGCGGGCGCGGTCGGCGAACAATGCGATTGCGGCGTCGTTCACTGAGAGCGATGGCACCCGCCACGTTGCCTCACCCGCCACCCCGATCGGCTCACGGCTGGTGGCGAGCACGGCAAGCCCCGGTGCCTCACCGAGAAGAGCCACGACCAGCTCGGCGGCGGCGTCCAAGAGGTGCTCGCAGTTGTCCAGCACCACCAGCATGGGCCTGTCACGGACGAACCGCAGCAGCGTATCCATCGTGGAGCGGCCGGGTTGGTCGGGCAGTCCCAGCGCACGCGCCACCGTCACCGGCACTACCGCCGGATGGGTGATCGGTGCCAGGTCGACATACCAGACGCCGTCACCGAACTCCGGCGCGATGCGAGCCGCGATCTCAACCGCGAGCCGGGTCTTTCCCGCGCCACCGGCTCCCGTCAGTACCACCAACCGGTTATCGACCAGCAGCCGACGCACATCATCGATTTCTGCTTCGCGGCCGACGAAATTGGTGAGTTGAA
>DASYKL010000165.1:0-3239 GCA_035995405.1 Chloroflexota bacterium | reverse complement strand
CAGCACCATCCCGCCGCGGCCGCCGAGTGCGCCGCCGATGACGATCAGCAGCGCCGTCAGAGCGGCGAGCAGGACCGTGGTTTTGATGGTGTTGTGCATTGTTACTCCTAGGAAAACAGTCGCTAACCTAGTGAGATTCCTTTCTGGCTCGATCGCGCCAGAAGTGGATGATGGGCGGCGCAATGGAGACGACGATGATCGCCGCGACAATGTATTCCAGGTATTTGGCCGCGTCGGGGAACAGGTTGCCCAGGAAGTAGCCCAGCCAGGTCACTCCGACTGCCCACACCAGCGCGCCGATGACGGTGTAGATCAGGAAGCGGCTGTATTCCATGGAGGCCATACCTGCGACGACTGGCGCGAACGTGCGGACAACGGGCATGAAGCGAGCAAGAATGAGGGCCTTACCGCCATGACGTTCGTAAAACTCGTGAGCGCGCTCGAGATGCCGTTTGTGAAACAGCAGTGAGTCCTCGCGGTTGAACAGGCGCGGCCCGAACGCTTTGCCGTACCAGTAGCCGACCAGCGGACCGAGGGCAGCAGCGATGCCACAGACCAGGCTCAACACCCAGATGTCGATGCCGATCTGGTTCTGCGACGCGAGGAAGCCGGCCGTAAAGAGCAGGCTATCGCCGGGCAAGAAGAAGCCGATCAGAAGACCGCATTCGGCAAAGATGATGAGGGCAATGACGACCAGGCCCCCAGCGATGATGGTCTTAGGATCGATGGCCGACAGAATCGGAGCGAGAAACGACACATCGGGATCATAGGGTGACTGGCACCCGGCCTCGTGTTCTTGGCCGTCATGGGCGGGCGACGCGACCGAGCGCCTCGATCGCAGCCGCAACGACGTCTGACAGATAGAACGGCTTGCTAAACACCCGCACGACGGAGGCGCTGGTCGTGCATTCGGTTTCGTGTGGGCCGGCAGCGATCAAGATGACAGGCGTGCCACGCAGCCGCGGGTCGGCCGTCAAAGGTCCCAGGAGATCGCTGGGCGAGACGAGGTTGATGATGATCAGGTCCGGCTTCCGCTCGCGGGCGAGGGCCAATGCGTGTGAGGTGCTGGCCGCTACCTGGGCTGCACAACACTCGCGCTCCAGAGCGTTCGCCAGCACGTCGCCGAGGGACGGCGTCTCGTCGACGACGAGCACGCACGACGCGAGGTCAACGGACATACCGCCGCCTGGCGGTGCAGAGCATGTGCCAGATGGCTATCGAGACGCGGGCGTAGCGCCGGCGGACCTGGCTGCAACGCGGTTGTAACCACGTTCGCCGGACACTACGGCCGCGCAGATGGACTTCCTGACAAGTAGTGCCGGTCTGGACGACCTGGCTCAGGCGATGGCTCATTGGTTGGAGGCCGCCGCCGCCCGCGGTCGGCCTGGCGATCGGGCGGCGAGCAGCGAGGCGTTACACGAGGCAGCGCGGCGGCTGCTGGCTCACCAGGATCGGCAGCACATTAACCCGGCTGATACAGGCCTTTTTCACGGATGAACTGTTCTACCGAAGGCGGGGTGAGATAGCGGATAGGTTGTCCCGCGGCGACGCGGGCGCGCAGGTTGCGGGCGGAGATGGCCACGCCCGGGCTGAAGACCAGGTCGACGCGCTCGCGCGCACCAGGCAGTGCGGCCTCGAGTGCAGCAAGGTCGGGTAACGGCGACTCGGGTCGATTGACAACCACGAGTCGCGACAGTCGCAGGATCTCGGTCGGGCGGTACCAGCGCGGCAGCTCGGGCAGGATGTCTGCGCCAACGAGCCAGAACAGTTCGCGATCAGGGTGCTGCAGCTGACGCAATAGCTCGGCGGTGTATGACGGTGGCGGACGATCCAGGTCGGCCCTGGACAACGCGAACTGGGGGTTGTCGGCAATTGCTCGCGCCACCATCTCGCAGCGCAGATCAGCAGGCGTGGATGGCTCGTCCTGTTTGAGCGGGTTCTGATGCGCGGGGAGGAACAACACGCGCTCGAGGTGCAGCTGCCAGGCGGCTTCTTGCGCCGCGACGAGATGCCCGTAGTGCGGAGGATCGAAGGTCCCACCCAGCAAACCCAGGCGGGTCACTCGGCAGACGTACCGCCGCGAATGTGACGGTCCGTCTCGGTGCCACGCAGATCGGCGTAGTGCAACTCAACTTCGATCGGCCGGAAGCACTGTTTGCCGACCAGCACTTTGCGGACGAAGTACCCACCGTCCTCAGCTTGCGACAACTCGGAGGTGGGGTTGATGCGAGCCTGGACAATCTCGTCGCAGGCGCTGCACTTGACGCGAATGTAGATCCCGCCGTCCCGACTTTGCTCACCGCCGCCACCGCCGAACAGGCGCTGCAGAAAGTCTAGACGCCCCATTCGCTCTCCCAGGCGCCGATTTGAATCGTATCGCCGATCTGGACACCGGCTTTTTCGAGCGCCTCGAAGACCCCCAGGCGCTCGAGCTGTTTCTGCAGGTGGGCCACTCCTTCGTCACTGTCCAGGTTGGTCATGGCGACCATCCGCTCGACGCGCTTGCCGCGCACGCGGTACACCGGCTCCTGGTCCTCGTGTAGCTCGCTGACGACGGTGAAGCCGTCCTCCTCTTCGTGGCCCAGCCGATAGATGCGGATACCACTTGGGCTGTCGGGCTCAGCCGGCCGCGGCAGGCTGCGCAGCACGTCTGCTACGGCTTCGAGGAGCGCGGTGATTCCTTCGTTGGTGACCGTTGAAGCGCCGACGACCAGGCGATCCGGCAATGCGGCCTGTAGTCTGGCGAACCCTTCGCGTGCGTCAGGCAGGTCGAGTTTATTGGCGACCACGATTTCGGGCTTTGCCGCGACCTCGGCTTTGTACGCCTCGAGCTCGTTGCGCACGGTGTGATACGCCTCCAGGGCGTCAGGGCGACTGGCATCAACGACGTGCACCAGAATCGGCGCGCGCTCGACGTGGCGGAGAAAGCGATGGCCCAGGCCGGCGCCAAGATGGGCGCCAGCAATGAGGCCGGGCACGTCAGCAAGCACGAACAACTCTTCGTCGCCTAGCAAGCGGCCAGGTGTCTCGGCGACCCCCAGATTGGGACTCAGCGTCGTGAACGGGTAGTCACCGATACGAGGCTCGGCGGCGCTGGTGGCCGCCAACAGGCTCGACTTACCGGCATTAGGCTCGCCGATGATTGCCGCTTGAGCGATCGTCTTGAGCTCGAGCTCGAGCGTGCGCTCCTCGCCTGGCTCGCCCTTCTGGGCGATGCGCGGCGCGCGCTGCGTGCTCGT